>CAKTCH010000006.1 GCA_934538895.1 uncultured Alphaproteobacteria bacterium | reverse complement strand
ATCTTATTGTGCTCAAGGCGCGCAACGCGGGTTCTGCCGGTAACGGTGATTTCGTCGAGGCCGTCCTGGCCGTGGACGACCCATGCTTTTTCGGTGCCGAGGCGCTCCAGCGTTTCGGCTATGGGTTTCAGCCATTTTTCGTCGAACACGCCGATCAATTGACGTTTGGTGCCTGCGGGGTTTGAAAGGGGGCCGAGCAGATTAAAGATGGTGCGGAAACCCAGTTTTCGGCGGATGGGCACCACATGTTTCATGGCCGCATGGTGGCGGGGGGCCATCAGGAAAGCGAAATTGTAACGCGCGAGCGCTTCCTCGATGGTTTCGTGGCCGATGTCGAGATTGACGCCCAGCGCTTCCAGTACGTCGGCGGCGCCGGATTTTGAACTGGCCGCGCGGTTGCCGTGTTTGGCGACGGGTACGCCGCAGGCGGCGACGATCAGCGCGACGGCTGTCGAAATATTGTAAGTGCCATGGCCGTCGCCGCCAGTGCCGCAGCAATCGATGGCACCGGGCGGGGCCTTGATGGTGGCGGCTTTTTCACGCATGACACGGGCGGCGCCGGTGATTTCATCGACGGTTTCGCCTTTTTTCATCAGGTAGGTGAGGAAGGCGGCGATGTCTTCTTCCGGTGTCGTGCCTGTCATGATGAGGTTCATGGCGGCGATCATTTCGGTTTCGCTCAGGTTTTCACCCGCGCGCAATTTGCCGAGGGAGAGGGGGTCTGTCATTTCGTCGTCATCTTCACGAAATTGCGCATCAGGTCGTGGCCGTGCGCGGTGGCGATGCTCTCGGGGTGGAATTGCACGCCGTGGATGGGTTTTGTTTTATGCATCAGGCCCATGATCTGGCCGTCGGCGGTTTCGGCGGTGATTTCCAGGTCGGACGGCAGGTCTTCACGTTCGACGATCAGGGAATGGTAGCGCGTGACCGGGTAGGGGCTGGGCAGACCGGCGAAGACGCTTTTGCCGGTGTGGGTGATTTCGGAAATCTTGCCGTGCATCGGCTGCGGCGCGCGAACGACCTTGCCGCCGAAAACCTGCCCGATGGCCTGATGCCCGAGGCAGACGCCCAGCAGGGGCATATCGTTATCCGCTGCCGCCTGAATCAGGCGCAGGCATATGCCCGCATGATCCGGGTCGCCGGGGCCGGGGGAAATCACGATTCCCGAGGGTTTTAACGCCAGAATTTCATCCACGCTCAGGGCATCGTTACGGTAGACGGAGGTTTCCGCCCCCAGATCTCCCAGATACTGGACGAGGTTGTAGGTGAAGCTGTCGTAATTATCGATCAGGACTAACATGTCCCTTTATATGAACGAGCGGGGATAACATGGCAAGGGAGATTTACCCGGACTATGGCAAAAGGCTATGCTGGGGTTATGAAAGACAAAAAAACCCCTTTTATCATGCGCCCGCTGATGATCTGCGTGATCCTGGTTTCGGTCATGACGGTCTGCACGCTGGCGTACCGGGCGAGCGAGCGGGCGGAAATCGCTTCCGAGAATGCCGTTCATGAGTCCGAGATGGCGCGTTTGCAGGAAAGCCGCGCCTATTACGAGGGCCGTATATCGCGCGCGGCTCCGGCGGTGGAAACGGGGGAGATCGCGCTGCCGCCGCTGCCGGAGATTCCGGCGGAGATGCAGAGTACGCCGCGCGACCTGGTGGTGCCGGATTACGCGGAGATCGTTCCGCCCGCCGATCCGGCGTGGCAGGAAAATGCGGCGCCCTTCAAAGCAAGCCCCGGCAAGGGCAAGATCGTCATCATTATCGACGATATGGGGATGGATCGCAGGCGCACGAAGGAAGCGATGGCTTTGCCCGCGCCAGTGACGTTCGCGTGGCTGCCGTATGCGGCGCATATCCAGCCGCTGGTGGATGAATCCCGCGCGGCGGGGCATGAAGCGATCGTGCATGTGCCGATGGAGCCGGAAAGTGCCAGCATCGACCCCGGCCCGACGGTGCTGAAGACCAATATGACTCCGGATGAGTTGAAGGCGATGCTGGAGAAAAACCTGTCCGCTTTTACGGGGTATGTCGGTTTTAACAACCATATGGGCAGCAAGATGACGCAGGACAGCGACGCCATGCAGCATGTCATGGTGGAAGCGGCGCGCCGGGGGTTGTTATTCGTGGATTCGCGTACGGCGCCGGATTCTGTCGCCGATCAGACAGCGGCGGCCATGGGCGTCGCGCACGCGTCGCGTGACGTCTTTCTCGATCATTATGAGGATCTGGACAGCGTGCGCGCGGCGTTGCAGAAGATGGAAGCCGTGGCGAACAAGCAAGGCTATGCGATTGGCATAGGGCATCCCAAAGACAATACGCTGGCGGCGTTGCGGGAATGGATTCCGACACTGGCGGCCAGAGGGTTCGAGATGGTTCCGGTGTCGGCGGTCGTGCGGACTGCGGAACCTGCGGCGGGGGCCGCGCGGGCTGTCGCTTCGCCGTTCGTTATGGGGCCGGTTCAGCCTCCCCAAAATTAATGTCATTGCTTCGCTGCGCTCGCAATGGCGGTGTGGAAGCGTTTCCTATAGGAATTGCACTTTTTGTAAAAAGCTCCTAGACTTAACTCAGGGCAGTATCGGGTGGTATTGCCCGGGGCGTAGAAACCCCTTTTGTAAGCACGGCTGGCATCAGTCGTGACTGATGCTGTCTTCACACAAGCAGTATCAGAGATGTCGCTTCTCGGTCGTCTGACCGGGGGGTGACAGCGTATGTCCAGTGCGAAAGCGTAAAGGCTGTCGCGCCGTTTTTGCTTACAACGGTTTCTAACCCCCGGTCGCCAAGGAAATCCTTGGTGGCCTTTTCGTTATGACGCAGACCGAGGGGAAAGAATTTGAATATACGCACGCTTTTTTTATGCGGCCTGAGTGCCGCCGTGGGGACGATAGCAGGTTCATGGATAGCGCAAGCCCAGGCGCCGGAGACGCTGGTCAGGGCGGAGCCGGGTGTGATCGCCTTTATCGTCGATGGCCGGGAGCAGGCACGTCTTGACGCGCGCGGCCTGCATGTGGACGGCGATGTGGCTTTTACAGGTACGGCGGTGGATACCGGCGTTTATCCGCATGAGGCAGGTGCGCCATGATTCGGCAATGTTTGGCTGCAGCTCTTTCGCTTTTGTTTTTATTTTCATTTTTCGGGGGCCCGGCCCATGCGCAGATCAGTCTTGATCTCGGGGGCGTCAATGGCGGCGGGGTGCGGATCGGCACGTCGGCGACGGGTTGCGCCGCCGGGGTTGCCGGGTCCGTGCGTTACAATACGACCAGCAAATGTCTGGAGCTTTGCGACGGCACGAGCTGGTCGTGCATATCGGTGGCGGCTTGCGGCGACGCGACGCCGAACGCTTTCAGCTTTCCCGATCTGTTGAATCAGGCGACTACGGCGCTGGTGACTTCCTCTATCGTGCAGATCAGCGGGATTTCCTGCGTGGTGAACGTGGCGGTTTCGGGGGAGGGCAGTCCGCAATTGCGCACTTGCGGGGATGCGACCTGTTCCACGGTGCTGATCGACTGGGCGGGGAGCGGCACGATCGACAATAATCAGTATCTGCAATTGCGGCTGACGACGAGTGCGACCGGTGGGGATACCCACACAGCGACTGTGGCGGTGGGGACGGCAGCGGCGGTATGGAATGCGACGCCGGTGGGGGATTGTTCGGGGACGCCGGTTCCGGGGACGGTTTGTGCGGACGGGACGGTTTATGCGGGGTTGACGCCGGATGGGAATGTGAAGATGTATACGACGCGGTGTGACGGAGGGCGCACATGGGATGGTATGGCTTGTTTGGGGGGAAGAGTCTCTTTGTCATGGAACCATGGGGAAAGCAGCGGTTATGTTGATGCCGCCGCCGCCGCCAGCGTTGCCGACGGGGCGGCGAACACGGCCATTCTAGTGCCCCTCGACGCCAACAATGCCCTGCCGGGGCATCAAAACCATATGGGGGCGGTATATTGCGCAAGCCTCAATCAGAATGGGCATACGGACTGGTACCTCCCGGCAACGGGGGAGTTGGCTGTAATGGCTGCTAACGCAAATGGGATTGGCGATTTTCTTGTGGCAGATAATATTTATTTACCATCGAACCAAAGTGGTAACGCTCATTTCCAAGCGGTTGGTATACCCTCTGGCAGTCTGTATCCGGCTGATACCAAGAATTCTGCGCGCCGTGTCCGCTGCGTCCGGAAATAAAAAGGCATATGAAGACCGAATTTCAGTTGCGCTGCAATGGCGGATGTTATGAAGACGAGAGGGCTTCTTCAGCCGCCTGAATCAGTGCCCGCGCCTTATTGACAGTTTCCTGGTATTCGCTTTCAAGATCGCTGCCGGCGACGATTCCTGCGCCGGCCTGCACGTATAATTTGCCGTCTTTTACGAGGCCTGTGCGCAGGGTGATGCAGGTATCGACGTTGCCGTTGCCGTCGAAATAGCCGACGCAGCCGCCGTAGAAGCTGCGTTTTTCCGGCTCCAGTTCATCGATGATTTCCATGGCGCGGATTTTCGGCGCGCCGCTGACGGTGCCGGCGGGGAAGCCCGCGAACAGCGCATCGAGCGGATCGACATCCGCGCGGATTTTTCCGGTGACGTTGGAGACAATGTGAATGACGTGGGAATAGTTTTCGATCACGAATTGCTCAGTGACCTTGACGCTGCCGATTTGCGAGACGCGGCCCACATCGTTGCGGCCCAGATCGAGGAGCATCAGGTGTTCGGAACGTTCTTTGGGATCGTTCAGCAGGTCTTCGGCCAATGCCTTGTCTTCGGTGGGGGTCGCGCCGCGTTTACGGGTGCCCGCGATGGGGCGTATGGTGACTTCGCCTTCGCGCACGCGGACGAGGATTTCGGGGCTGGAGCCGACCAGCGCGAAATCGGGCGTGTTGACGATAAACAGGAACGGCGAGGGATTCAGGCGGCGCAAAGAGCGATAAAGTTCTATAGGCGGCAAGTCGAACGGGACGTTGAAGCGCTGCGAGGGTACGACCTGAAAAATATCTCCCGCGCGGATGTATTCTTTCGCCTTCTCCACCACGTCATAGTATTGCGAGCGGGCCATGTTGGAGGATATTTCCAGCGGCGCCTTCAACGCCGATTTTGCCGCGGGCACGGGCAGGGGGGCGCGCAGATTTTCGATCACGCTATCTATGCGGGCCAGTGCCTCTTCATATATTTCCTTTGCCGGGATGGACGTATTCTCGGCGGTGATGCGTACCGGCGTAGAGATACAGGCCATCTGCTTGACGTTATCGAAGATAATCATGATCGAGGGCCTGACCATGACGGCTTGCGGAATGGCGAGCGGGTCGGGGTTACGGTTGGGAATATCTTCGACCAGATTAATCATGCCGTAGCCGAAATAGCCGAACAGGCCGGAAGCCGCCATCGGCGGTACAGAGCCGGTGACATCAAGTTTCGATCCGGCAACCAACTGCTTGAAGTGTTCGAGGGCGGGGGCAGAAATGCGGTCCCAGTTTTCGCTGTCCGTGCTGATCTCGGGCACGCCGCCGTTGCAGCGCCAGAACAGGTCGGGATATAAACCGATGGCCGAATAACGGCCCAGCACCGCGCCGCCTTCGACCGATTCGAACAGCAGTGCGTAAGGCTGGTCCTGTGCCAGTTTCAGGTAGGCCGACACGGGGGTGTGGAGGTCCGCCGGGACCCAGCGCCAGACAAGTTGCGAAAGGCCTTTTTCAAAGGATGCCTGAAACGCGGGCAGGTCCGGTGTTGCTTCGTTCATGAATCAGAACTGCTGTTCGGCGTTCTGGGCATACATCTTGTCCAATACGTTCTGGTTGATCTTCACGCCGTATTTTTCCTGCATTTCGACGAAGTATATGGCGAAGACTTCATTCTGCGCCCTTTGCCGCGCTTCCGCGCGCACGGCATCCAGCTCTTCCTTACCGGCCTTTGCCGGGTCAGGCATGGAGACGGCTGTGACCGTAGCGAGGATATAGGCGTCTTTGGCCGGGCTTAATTGATATGTGCCCTTGTCGTTGCCGAATAATTGCTGCTTCACGGCGTCGGTTACAGGCGCTTCGGCAGGTTTGGCGTTGCTCAGCGTGAGAGTTTTGACCGTGGCGCCGGTTTCTTTAGCGGCCTCTTCCATGGTTTTATTGCCGGATTGCACCGCTTGCAATAGATCGGTGGCGCGGCGGCGGTTCAGAACGTCCTGCTGGTCGGCCATCCAGAGCTTGGCCAGTTCAGCCTTAATGCTGTCGAATTCTTTATAAGTCTTGGGCGTCACATTTTCGACATGGACGACGGCATAGCTGCCGTCTGGCATTTCCTGCACGGAGGATGTTTCGCCTGCTTCCAGTGAAAAGGCCGCTTCCAGAATGTCGGCGCGGGAATTGGCGAAATCTTTCATGCCGTCCCTGCTATCCGGCGTCGAACCGTCCTGACGGACGGGGCCGATTTTTTTCATGTCGAGGTGGAAATCTATGGCGGCGTCTTCCAGCGACTGGCCGCCAGCCAGTGCGTCGTCCAGCTGGTTCGATGTTTCAACGATCTGGTTGGCGGCTTTCTCCTCGATTACATCTTTCCTGATCGCGTCCCTGACGCTTTCGAAGGGTTTGATTTTGGAGGGCACGGTATCTGTCATGACCAGAATATGCCAGCCGAGAGACGTTTTAACCGGCGCGGTTGCTTCACCTTTCGCGAGGGCAAACGCCGGATCGGCGATTTCCTGCAGCAGGCCGTTTTCTTCGAAGGCTTCTTCACCGATATAAGCAGACCCCGCTGCGTCTTTCAGGGAAGCGCCTTGTTTGAGGTTATCGTACGCGGCCTGTGCTTCTTCTTCAGTAGTGAAGATCGCCTGTTGCAGTTTGCGCTTTTCCTTTTCGGTATATTCGTCGATGCGTTCGTCATAGATCTGTTTCAGTTCTTCATCGGAAATATCGAACGCCTTGCGCGCGATTTCTTCCGTCAGCAGGGCGACAGTGAAGGTGCGTGATTCAGGGACGGCGTATTTCTCCTGACCGGATTGGTAGAAGGGTTTCAGGATTTCATCGGTCGCGGGTTCGACGCCCTTTACCGTGTCATTCGGCAGCACGATCATTTTGACCGTGCGCTGTTCATGCTTTTGCCTGTACAGGTCTTTGACTTCGGCTTCGGAAACCACGTTGGCGTTTTGCAGGCTGCCGCGGATTATCAGCTGTGTCAGTTCGCTGCGCATCATGGCGATGAATTCAGGCTCGCTGAGGTTTTGCGTCATCAGGAGGCGGCGCAGCGCCTCTTCCGGGCTCATGCCGTCTTTGGTGTAGGGGGCGACCAGCTCCGCGATTTGCTGGGCGATGACTTTGTTATCTACAAGAATGCCCTGATCGCGGGCGGCGGCCTGCGTCAGGGCGCCGGAAATCTGGTTGTTCAGGTACTGGTTCACCAGCCCCAGCTTATAGGCCATGTTTATATCGCTCAGGCCTTGCTGGCTGATGGCGCGGCGGGCGGCGCGGTCAAAATCCTGACCGCCGATTTTCTGTCCGGCGACGGTGGCAACGGTGTTGTTCTGCACGCCACCGCCCTGAAAAAAGCCGCCAACGTCCATGAGGGCCATACCGGCCACGGCCAGTACCAGGAAGGAAAAGATGATGCCTTTGACAATTTTGGATCCGGCGCCGGATCTCATGGCGGTGAGCATGTGTTAACTCCTTCGAGAATAGATGCGCGGCGACTATAAACGGCGTAATTCAGCCGGGCAATAGGGGGGATGGGGTATATTCATCGGGTTTTTAGCCAAAAGAGCTGTCTTTTTTTGACAAATCCTGATATCTGACGGGTTCAGGAAAAGCACATGACGAAAACATCGAAAAAACTGATTGCCGGTAACTGGAAAATGAATGGGGACAGCGCTGCTGCGCTGGCGCTGGCAAAGGCGCTGAAAGCGGGGTTGGCGGAAGAACCTTTGCTGATTGCGAAAAACGATTTTGTGGTGGCACCTCCTTATGTTCACCTCTCTTTAGTGAAGAATGCCCTGGCGGATGCGCCTGTGGCGGTGTCGGCGCAGGACTGCGCGCTGACGCAGGAGGGGGCTTACACGGGGGATATCTCTGTGGGTATGTTATCGGATATCGGTTGCGATTATGTCATTCTCGGGCATTCCGAGCGCCGTCAGTATCATGGCGAGACGGATGGTCAGATCGCAGCCAAAGCTATTCTTTGTTATGAAAAAAAATTGACGGCGATCGTCTGCGTGGGTGAAACAGAAGTGCAGCGGGCCGAGGGCCGCCATGAGCAGGTGGTCGGCGATCAACTGGCCAAAGCTGTACCCGCCCATGCGACAGCGGCGAATACCGTGATCGCTTATGAGCCTGTCTGGGCCATCGGCACGGGCAAAACCGCCACGCCGGACGATGTGAAAGCCATGCACAGCTTTATCCGGAAGCGGTTGCAGGAACAGCTTGCGGACGGCGGCAATATGCGTATTCTGTACGGCGGTTCCGTCAAGCCCGACAACGCAGAAGCCTTGATGTCGATTGAAAATGTCGATGGCGCGCTTGTGGGGGGGGCCAGCCTGAAAGCCGACCAGTTTCTGGCTATTGCCAGAGCGGTTAAATGAATGACGCGGCCCGCGTTAAGGATTTAATTTGCAGCCCGTGTGAAGGGCTTAATCTAAGTGAGTGAAAAATGATTCAGGTTCTTCTTGTTATCCAGTTGATTGTGACCATTTCCATGATCGGTCTGATCCTTATCCAGCGCTCTGAAGGGGGCGGTCTGGGGATCGGCGGCGGTGGCGGTATGGGTGGTTTTGCTTCGCCGCAATCGACGGCGAATGCTTTGACCAGAGCGACGGCCGTGTGCGCCGCGATTTTCTTTATCGCCAACATGGCGCTGGCGGTTATGGCCGAGGGCCGCAGCAATGCGGGCAGCATTTCCGATCATCTGAACAAAATGCAGGCACAGCAAGAGGCGCCTGCCGAAACGGTACCGGCTGTTGAGGAAGCGGTTCCTTCCGTTCCTGTCGCAGAGTAGGTGTTGGAGTAAATATAAAGTAATGACCAGGTTTGTATTCATCACGGGTGGCGTGGTTTCTTCTCTAGGGAAAGGCCTCGCTTCCGCGGCCCTTGGCGCTTTGCTTCAGGCGAGGGGGTATACGACCCGTCTCTGCAAGATGGACCCTTACCTGAACATTGATCCGGGCACGATGAGTCCGTTCCAGCATGGCGAAGTGTTCGTGACGGACGACGGCGCGGAAACCGACCTTGATCTTGGCCACTATGAGCGCTTTACGGGCCGTTCCGCGCAGAAAAGCGACAACATCACGACAGGCCGCATTTATATGAACGTGCTGCAACGTGAGCGCCGCGGCGATTATCTGGGGGCGACGGTGCAGGTCATTCCGCACATCACTGACGAAATTAAAAACTTTATTCGCGAAAAAGACGGTTCCGCCGATTTCGTGCTGATCGAGGTGGGGGGCACGGTCGGCGATATCGAGGGGCTGCCGTTCCTTGAGGCGATCCGTCAGTTCGTCAATGAAATGGGTGACGAGCGTTCGCTGTTCATTCATGTGACGCTGCTGCCTTATATCCCGGCGGCGGGCGAACTGAAAACCAAGCCGACGCAGCACTCGGTCAAGGAGCTGATGAGCGTGGGTATCCGCCCGCGTATCCTGCTGTGCCGTTCAGACCGCCCCATCGAGCAGGAAGAGCTGCGCAAGATCGGTCTGTTCTGCAATATCGATGAGAAGAAAGTCATTCCGGCACTGGACGTATCCACGATTTATGAAGTGCCGCTGACCTATCACCGCGAGGGGCTGGACGTGCAGGTGCTTGACTGCTTCGGCATCAAGGAGCCGCCGCGCCCTGATCTCAAAATCTGGAACGGTATCGTGCATCGCGTGAAGGAGCCGGAGGGCGCCGTCAATATTGCCGTCGTCGGCAAATACACGAATTTGAGCGACAGCTATAAATCGCTGAACGAGGCGCTGACGCATGGCGGTATTGCCAACAATGTGAAAGTGAACCTGAAATTCATCGAGTCCACGACGTTCGAGCAGGAAAATCCCGCCGATTACCTGCATAACATTCATGGCATTCTGGTGCCGGGTGGTTTCGGCGAGCGCGGCGCGCTCGGCAAGATCAAGGCCGCGCAATTCGCGCGCGAGCGCAAGGTGCCGTATTTCGGCATTTGTTTCGGGATGCAGTTGGCCGTCGTTGAAGCGGCGCGTCACCTTCTGCTGCTGGAGGGGGCCAGTTCCACCGAATTCGGCGCCTGTAAAGATCCTATTGTCGGCCTGATGACCGAATGGACAAAGGGGAATGAGAAGGAGGCGCGCAGCGCCGCGGACGATATGGGCGGCACCATGCGTCTGGGCGCTTATCCTGCCGTTCTTAAAAAAGGCAGTAAGGTGGCGGATATATACGGCGCCACCGGGATTACCGAACGTCATCGCCACCGCTACGAAGTGAACACGAATTACAAAGACCGCCTGGAACAGCATGGCTTGCGGTTCTCGGGGATGTCGCCGGATGGCGTATTGCCGGAGATCGTCGAGTATGAAGATCATCCGTGGTTTATCGGCGTGCAGTTCCACCCGGAACTGAAATCCAGGCCGTTCAATCCGCATCCGCTGTTCGTCAGCTTTGTCGAGGCGGCGATCGACCAGAGCCGGATGGTTTAAGCGGTGATGTCATTTTATAATATTGCGGTCAATACTTATTGCTGGGGTCGGTGAGTGCAGGGTTTTGTATGTTTTCCGCCGCATTCAGGGATATTGCGGGGGCGTATTTTTCCGATAATGCTCTGAAGATTGTTTCGATCTTTCATTTACTTTTCATCACAGCCGTCAGTCTTTTTGTTGCTGGGCAGGCAAATTATCATGTTTTGGTTTAATATCTGGATTCATTCCTTAGTGGGAATTGTCCATCTTGCCTTTGTTATGATGTCGAATATTTGGGCCATTTATATGTACAGGCAAAAATCGCTGTAGATGATGCAAGGGTGGGAATATTTCAGGGATCATGTGGTTTATTTTTAGCTATCTATTTGTTTTTAAATGTTATTTTTTACTTTTATTTTGATTGCGTATGTGCTATCAATAATGATATCATAAGGATATGTGAATGAATCGGGTTGCTGTCATTGATACGAACGTGTTTGTCGGGGCGTTGATGTGCCGGGACGGGGTGAACAGGGCGGTGCTTGAGCATTGCTTTCGGGGCCGGATTGATCCGTTGATGGGGGATGCCCTGCTTTATGAATACGAGGATTTGCTGCACCGGGATTACCTGTTTGCCAACAGTTCTTTCAATGTCGACGAAAGGATGGCGTTGTTTAATGACTTTTGTTCGATCTGCCGCTGGGTTTCAGTGCATTACCGCTGGCGTCCGAACTTACGGGATGAAGGCGATAATCATATTCTGGAACTGGCGATGGCGGGCGGGGCGGAACAGGTTGTCAGCTGGAATGCAAAGGATTTCAGGGCGCGCGATCTCGCGTTGCCGGACGTGCGGGTGGTGACGCCGGCTGAATTTATGAGGGATATAGGAAGGAAGTGACGGGAATGGCAACGATCACAATCAGAATGCCCGATGACCGAGGGGAACGTTTGAAACAGCTTGCGGCGCATCGCGGCATCAGTGTCAACAAACTCATTGAGGAGTGGACGATTATGGGCATTACTGAATTCGATGCGGAATCGCGTTTTCGTGCGCGGGCGGCCAGCGGGTCGCGCGAACACGGGCTTTCGATGCTGGCGGAACTGGACCGGCGTGACGGGGCTGAATCTCCCGCCGGGTTCCATGAAAGCGGCCAGTCCGGCTATGAGCCGCGGAAATAAATACAATTAACGGGATCATCTTGCTCCCGTTAATCGCTGTTTGCCGCTCTTTTCATCAATCAGGTAAATGATGGACGGGTATAAGGGTAGTTACGCAGATTTTTTTGCACTTCAAGATAACGCTCAAATTCCTGCTTTGTCGCTTTTATTCGCGTGTAGGTTTTCTCCTCCGCCGTATTTAACCCTGCCTCTTTCAGCAAGGTTAGAATATTCTCGTGAGCAGCGATATTGGATGCAGTATGCTTTTCCCGATTTTGTATAAGCTCCCAAATTCTTGCCGCTTCGTCAATGCGGCGGGCGTTGTATACGGAGATATAATCGTTGTGGTTGATACCGCATTCTGTCCATGATTGCTCCTGCTCAGGATCCAGCCCGCTTAATTCCATGTAAACAGGTACAAGATGTAAATCGGAAAGCGCTTCACGAGGGGGCCTGCCTGAGCCTGAAAAACGTTCCTCCGTGCTGTCTTCATAATTTTCGCGCGCTGCCTGCCTGTATTTAGCATGTAATAAAGCCTGAAAATTCTGTCTGGTGATATTCGTTTCCTCGCATTCAGGATTTAAACCTGCATCTTGAAACTGATCGATTGTGTCCAGCAATTTGCAAAACGATTCACGTCCGCGCAATGTGCCTGAGGAAGCTTGATTGAAAGAGCTTTGCTCTTCCTCATGCGGTGTCATAAATATTGGTAATGTCATATGTGTTTTTTCCCTGTTTTTTGGATATTTTTATCATCTCTGAAGCAGAATATTATTTATATAGAAAATCAAGCAAAATTTGTTTTTTCTTTTGATGTGGTGCACTATTTAAGATTATTGTTGCGTGCCTAAATAATCAGAGGGCTTTATCGCTCCGGGGCGGTGGCATCGGAAGTGGTAACATGAATCTCCGTAAATATGTCGAGCGATCAGTTGTCGAACAGGATATGGCTCAAGGTAAGATATACGGATCAATAAGTAGGATGATTGACAATATTCAAGCTGTAAATGCACTTCTGGCACGCGTTACGATGTTGATTTCCTCCGTATTGGAAGTCGATAGAGCAAGCGGTCTATACGATCAGAGTTTTGATACGATCTTGGATAAATTGGCGATTCTCGTAAGAGTCGATCGGTGATATGCGTTTATCCAAGGGTGATATTAACCTTGTGCTGTTCAAAGATGGCGCAGTATAAATATACGATGAACAAAATTCGTTACGTTTTCTGGGATAGTGACAACACATTGGTGCAGACCTACCGGCACCATTGGCGCAAGCATGTCGAAACTTTAAAAACCATTGGCATTTCTCTCGGCGATGAGTGGCAGGAGCGGGTTTATACCAATAACGGCGCGCAGAACTGGGAATGGCTGAGTGCCGAGCTTGGTTTGACGTTAAGCAAAGACGAATATCTCGACCGTATCGATCAATGGTATTTCAACCATATCGGCGATATAGAAATCCGCCCCGGCGTCCTCGACGCCATCTCCCTGTTTAAGGAAGCGGGTTTGCGCCAGGCCGTCGTCAGCAATGGCCGCCAGCGTTCCGTCATGGCGACCCTGACCGCGAGAGACATGATGCGCCACTTCGATTTCATCCTTTGCAAGGAAGATTATCAGGGCCGCAAGCCCGAGGCTGCACCCTATCTCGCCGCCAAAACGAAAATGCAGCAGATCACGGGTGATATTATAGACCCGACATCATGCCTTGTAATCGAGGACGATCCGAAAGGGGTCGAAAGCGGGCAAGCGGCGGGCATGATCGTCATCGACCGTCCGATTGGCGTGGATGATGTAGTCTCGTTTTTACGAACCTGCCGTTCTTATCTTTGAGTGCAGGCCGGTACCTTGAATCAGGTCATTGTTTTCCCATAAATAAGGCTTCATTTTTTCAATATTACGTCCTATATTAGCCCGCATGAAAACGATATCGCTCGGCGGGCTGCAAATCGCCAATAATCTTCCTTTTACGCTGCTCGCGGGTCCTTGCGTGCTTGAAAGCCGCGATCATGCTTTCATGATATGCGGGGCGCTGAAGGAACTGACGGCGAAGCTTGGCATTCCTTTCATCTATAAAACATCGTTCGACAAGGCGAACCGCACATCTGTCAAGGCGGAGCGCGGCATGGGTATCGATGCGGCGTTGAAGATTTTTCAGGACATCAAGAAAGAATTCGATGTGCCGGTGGTGACCGACGTTCATGCGCCCGAGCAGTGCGCGCCTGTGGCGGAGGCGGTGGATGTGTTGCAGATTCCGGCTTTCCTGTGCCGCCAGACGGATTTGCTGCTGGCTGCCGGGAAGACGGGCAAAGCCATTAATGTTAAGAAGGGTCAGTTTCTGGCGCCCTGGGACATGAAGAATGTGGCTGATAAGATCGCCAGCACAGGGAATGACAATATCATGCTTTGCGAACGCGGGGTGACGTTCGGTTATAATACGCTGGTGAACGATATGCGCGCCTTGCCGATCATGGCGGAGACGGGGTATCCGGTGGTGTTCGATGCCACGCACTCGGTGCAGTCGCCGGGCGGCAAGGGTAACGCGACGGGGGGCGACCGCAAGATGGTGCCGCCGCTTTCGCGCGCGGCTGTGGCGATCGGTGTCGCGGCTGTGTTCATGGAAACGCATCAGGACCCGGACAACGCGCCGTCCGACGGCCCCAACATGGTGAAGCTGGATGATATGGAAGCGGTTTTGCGTACCATGATACGGATTGACGAAATCACTAAAAATATTTAACTGCTCCGAACGCCATTAAGGAGAAAAATATGTCTGCCATTATCGATATTGTTGCCCGTGAAATCCTTGATAGTCGCGGGAACCCGACTGTGGAAGTCGATGTGACGCTGGAATCCGGCGCGCGTGGACGGGCGGCGGTGCCGTCGGGGGCATCCACGGGTGCGCACGAAGCGGTTGAGCTGCGCGACGGCGACAAAAAACGTTATAGCGGCAAGGGCGTTTTGAAAGCGGTTGAAGCAGTGAACCATGATATTTTCGAATTGCTGGAAGGCCATGACGCGGAAGAGCAAATTCATATCGACCAGATGATGATCGAACTGGATGGCACGCCGAACAAGGGTAAGTTGGGCGCGAATGCCATACTCGGCGTTTCTCTGGCGGTGGCGAAGGCGATGGCGGACGAGCTGGATGTGCCGCTGTATCGTTATCTGGGCGGCACATTCTCGCACCTGTTGCCGACGCCGATGATGAACATCATCAATGGCGGCGCCCATGCCGATAATCCGATCGATTTTCAGGAGTTCATGATCCTGCCCGTAGGTGCGCCGACATTTGCGGAGGCTATTCGTTGCGGTTCTGAAATTTTCCATGCGTTGAAGAAAGAGTTATCCGCGGCGGGGCTGAATACCAATGTGGGTGACGAGGGCGGCTTTGCCCCGGCGGTCAGTTCGTCCGTCGAGGCGCTGGATTATATTATGAAAGCCATTGCCGCCGCCGGTTACAAGCCGGGTGAAGATGTGGTGCTGGGGCTTGATGTGGCTTCCACTGAGTTCTACAAAAACGGTAAGTACGTGATGGAAGGCGAGGGTAAGACGCTGACTTCCGCCGAGATGGTCAAGTTCTATGAAGATCTCTGCGCGAAATACCCGATCGTTTCCATCGAAGACGGTATGGCTGAAGATGACTGGGATGGCTGGGTTGCGCTGACAAATGCTCTGGGCGCACGCGTCCAGCTTGTGGGGGATGATTTGTTTGTCACGAATTCCGAGCGTCTGGCGCGCGGCATTGATATGGGGGCGGCGAATGCGATCCTTGTGAAGGTGAATCAGATCGGTTCCCTGTCGGAGACGCTGGAAGCGATTCAGATGGCGCAGAAGGCTGGTTACGGTGTGGTCCTGTCGCATCGTTCCGGTGAGACGGAAGACTCCACCATTGCCGATATCGCGGTGGCCGTCAATGCGGGCCAGATCAAGACGGGATCGCTTTCCCGTTCCGACCGGACGGCGAAATATAATCAGTTGATCCGCATCGAGGATATGCTGGGGCCGCAGGCTGAATATGCCGGGGCCTCGATCCTGCGCACGCCTTTGGATTCCGTGGCGAAAGATAAAAAGAACGCCGCATAATTTTGAACTACCGGCAAAAAGCGCTCTTCCATGAGCGCTTTTTTCATTTCCGGGTTGGGGTAGGGGGAACCATCAGTGTTGTGCCGTCAGTTCGTTCTTTAGCAGTTTTATAAAAACTTTCCGGGTAATAAAAGGGAGCATCAGGATGAAATACATACCGCGCAGCGCAAAGGGTTATATCCTGCTGGCCGCATTTTTCATTTTGCTGCCAACTCTGAACAGCCTCTATACCGGGCAGGAAAATCGCTTTTTGCTGGTTTCACCGGTTATAGGAGCGGACGGTGTTTTCCATCAAACAGTAGTGTATATCGAGAAGCATGACCTGCTTACGGGCGCGCGCGGTTATATCGTCAATCGCCCGGTGCCTGGACGCGAGAATGTTTTTTATGGCGGCCTTTCGGGACAACCCGAACATATCGTTACCATAGACTTCGGTGAAGAACGGCGAACATTCCAGGGATATGCCAGATGGGTGCCTTTATTGCTTGAATATGAGATGATGAGGGGCATATGGTCTGTCGTGCCGGATGGCGATAGGGTGACGGTTTTCTCCGATGATTATAAGGGGCTTTGGCGTGATCTTGACGTGCGTGTTCGCGAGGCTCCTCATTTGCGTGATAATCCGGTTTATTGAGATGTCCGCTCTTATTTTTATTTTATAAAGGGATGTAAAGTGATGAAGTTTACACCGCAGAGTGCAAGGGGATATATTCTGCTGGCGGCGTTTTTTATTGCGTTGCCGACGATAGGTAATTTTTACAAAGGGCATACCGGGCGGTTTCTTATTGCCTCCTCCATGATCGGTTCGGGAGAGTTTCAGCGCTCGGTTGTCTATGTCGTCGAGCATGGGCTGTTTACAGGGGCGCGTGGCTATATCGTGAACAAGCCGTTTGAGGGGCGGAAAGGTGTTTTTTATGGCGGGCCAGTCGAAACAGACGATCACCGCTATACCATGCATTATGCCGGACGGAGCCGGGAGTACCACGGTTATGCGGGCTGGACGCCTTTGCAGCTTGAGTATGAAATTATCAAGGGCGGCTGGTCTGTACTGCCGGGGGATCAGGCCACTATTTTTACGGATGATTACGAGAGGCTCTGGCGGATGCTGGACGTACGGGCGCGTGGTGAAAGTGCGCCTACGGCGGCCTCTATATATTAAGCCGCCAAATATGATGCGTTCTCTGTATGTTCACGGTTAAGTAGCTGACTCTGCTTATTTTTTTGACTTATCCCCATTGCTTTCCGGAATCTAATGTGATTCACTGGATGCATGAAGAGGTTTTTTCAGCAACATCATGTAGTAAAACACAATTTTGTGGCGATCATTGGATTTTGCCTGTGTTTTTATTTTACGTATCATATCCTCTCCGGGGAGAGGAGTTATTTGCGCCTCGTATCGCTGGAGCGGAATATAGAGCGTCTGGACCGTCAGTATGGTGATTTAAGCGTGCAGCGCAAAGCCCTTGAGAATAAGGTGGCGATGCTGCGTCCTGGTTCCATTGATCCGGATCTGCTGGAGGAGCGGGCGCGCGTTATTTTGGGATATCATCATCCTGATGAAATTGTGGTTATCCGTATGCAATAAACTGTTTTGCATCGCACAAATTCAGCGCCGCGAATCTGGCCTCCGCCGTCAAAATAGTGTATGTAACACCCCGTATTTCTAAGACTTTCCTGAACTCCTTAAGGAGGAGCATGTCTGTGTCATCCGTAAAAGAAGCGGGCGATAAAAAGCCCCGTTTAAAAGCCGTTTCCAATGCCAACCCGAAGCCTGATACCGCAGAGATGAAAAAGCTGTATCGCGAGATGCTGCTGATCCGCCGCTTTGAGGAAAAGGCCGGGCAGCTTTACGGCATGGGTCTGATCGGCGGCTTTTGCCACCTGTATATCGGGCAGGAAGCCGTGGTTACGGGCATCCAGTCGGTGCAGGAACCGCAGGATACGGTTATTACCGCCTACCGCGATCATGGTCACATGCTGGCTTGCGGCATGGACGCCAAGGGCGTGATGGCCGAGTTGACGGGCCGCAAGGGCGGTTACTCCGCCGGTAAGGGCGGTTCGATGCACATGTTCAGCCGCGAGGCGAACTTCTTCGGCGGCCATGGTATCGTGGGGGCGTCTTCCGCGCTCGGTACGGGGCTGGGGTTTGCGCACAAGTACACGGAAGACGGTGGCGTGGCCGTCTCTTACATGGGCGACGGCTCCGCCAATCAGGGGCAGCTTTATGAATCATATAACATGGCCTCGCTCTGGAAGCTGCCGGTTCTGTACGTGATCGAGAATAACGGTTACGCGATGGGCACCAGTAATGAGCGTCATGCGGCAGGCGCGCTGTATCGCCGCGGCGAAGGTTTCGGCATTCCGGGCGAACAGGTTGACGGCATGGACGTGTTCACCGTGCAGGCGGCGGCACGTCAGGCGTTCGATTATATCCGCTCCGGCAACGGCCCGTATATTCTTGAGGTGATGACCTATCGTTACCGCGGTCACTCGATGTCCGATCCGGGCAAATACCGCTCGAAGGAGGAAGTTGAGAAATACCGCACCGAGCGCGACCCGATCGAGGCGATCAGGAAGATGCTGGAAGCCGACGGCGTGACCGGGGACGACCTGAAGCCGATCGATAAAGAGGTAAAGGAAATCGTCAATGAGGCCGCTCAGTTCGCGCAGGAATCTCCCGAGCCGCATGAAAATGAGTTGTGGACGGATGTTCTGGTTGAAGTTAAGTGATGTGGGATGAAGTCTGCTAATGAAAGATTCTAAAAGAATTGCCGGTGAATCATCCGGCCTGAAGTCGAGTCTTAAAGAATCCTGGGACAGGACTCTGTTTTGTTTGGGGCTTGGCCCCGACAAGGGGAAGTATCCAGTTGATATACGGGAGTTATGGGACGAGGATCGCAGACGTATGGGAGATAGCCTAAGAGATTATGTTAGCCAACTGGTGCTCGATCATCCTCATATTCCGGCCAATTATATCCGTGGATTGCTTTCCAGGCCGACCAAGTTTCAGAATATGGGAGGAATGAGTCCTTACCAGGCATTGATGACACAGCCGACTCTTTTAACGATGCAGAACGCAAAAGCCGTCGTCATGCGGGAAGTCTGCGATCTGGATATCATAATGACAAAAATGGCTGGCAATAAGGTGGATCAGAAAATTCTGGACCGAAGCTTCTTTTCTCAAGATCTGAAATAATGCCTGCTGTTCACTTAATAGATAAATCTGGTGATAAGAATAGATGACTGTAGAACGCATCAATACCAATCAGCGCTTGTCTCAGGCGGTCGTGCATGGCGGGGTGGTTTATATCTCCGGTCAGGTCGCGGTTCAAAATCGCGGTAAAAGCATAACCGATCAGACGAACGAGATTCTGAGCGCGATTGAAAAATATCTGGCTGAAACCGGCAGCGATAAAAATCATATGCTGTCGGCGACCGTCTGGCTTTCCGACATGGCGAGCTATGACGAGTTCAACAAGGCTTGGGATGCGTGGGTGCCGCAAGGCCAGGCGCCGTCTCGCGCCTGTGTCGAAGCCAAACTTGTATCCCCCGATTTCAACGTTGAAGTGGCGGTCGTTGCCGCCGTCAAGGAGTAGTTATGCCTACAGATATCCTTATGCCTGCCTTATCTCCGACTATGACCGAGGGCAAACTGGCCCGCTGGGCGAAGAAAGAAGGCGACGCCGTGAAACCGGGCGATGTGATCGCCGAAATCGAAACCGACAAGGCGACCATGGAAGTGGAAGCGGTTGACGAAGGCAAGATCGGCAAGATCGTCGTGCCGGAAGGAACGGAGAATGTGGCAGTCAATGCCGTGATCGCGATTTTGCTGGAGGAGGGGGATGATCAGATGATCAGATTATCGGATGATCAGAAAAAGCCTGTGGCGCTATCTGCTCCTGTTTCCGAGATTCCGAAACTCCAAGATTCCGCTAACCTTTCCCGCGACATCCTGTATGCGCAAGGTGCCGTGCTGGAGCCGCAGCCGTTCGATGAAGCGGCTTTCATGGCTGACACTGTCACGATGAC
>CAKTCH010000005.1 GCA_934538895.1 uncultured Alphaproteobacteria bacterium | reverse complement strand
GTTTCTCTCACACGCTTTATTCATGCAGGACACTTACCCGGTGAACCTTCCGCATGTCTTTTATCTCTGGTCGCTGG
Organism: uncultured Alphaproteobacteria bacterium; assembly: GCA_934538895.1. Classification (GTDB taxonomy): domain Bacteria; phylum Pseudomonadota; class Alphaproteobacteria; order Micavibrionales; family Micavibrionaceae; genus Micavibrio_C. Next base: position 21,278 of record CAKTCH010000005.1, on the reverse strand, counting down.
CGACCGAGATGAAATTTTATGCGCTGTCGCCTTTTATCGTGATGGGACTCCTTCGTCTCAGGGAGGCGGCGCGCCTTCCTGTTCTTGCTTCCATTATCATGATATTGCTGGCGCTCAAGGTTATCATTTTCATAGAATACGGCCCCGCCCCCACTCAGCTTGCCTTTTTTCTGGATATCCGCCGCCCCTTTTATATGGCGATCGACTCCCTGATGGTGGGCATGATCTGCCAGTGCGCATGGCAAAACCGGCATATCCGGGATCTTCTTACGAGAAAGATATGGTCTTTCTCTCTTTTATACGGGGGTATCGGCCTGGCGGTCGCGTTGATGGCATTTACGCATCCGTACCTCGACGATTCGGGCGCCGGACTGGGATTCTTCCAGCATACCTTCTTCTTCACCTTGATCGCCATCGCCTTCGGGATGATTTTACTGGGGCTGATCTGCGGCGCCCAAGGCGCCGGATTATTCGAGTGCGGCTTCCTTGGGAAGATTTCTACCATTTCCTATAGCCTTTATCTCATCCATCCCCTTCTGGTCACTGTATCGATATCGCTGGTTCAGTTGCTTGTCCCCTTTATATCCAGCCCTTTTCTGATATGGCTTTTCAGTTTTGCAGTCGTACTGATCCTTTCTGCCGGTCCTTCGCTCCTGCTTTATCATTATGTGGAAAAAAGATTCATCATATGGTCGAAACGTCCGTCCGATAAAAAAAGGACATGACGCGGGTAAAGGCAGCTTGTCAGATTTCAGTGAACCTTATGCGGCGGCTTTATATTCGATTTGCTCGGCGGTCAGCGTTTTCTGGTAGGCGGGGCGCGTCACCACGTCTTTCAACACGCGCTTGACGTTCGCGCCCGGCGTGCCGATGCCCCAGTTGGCGATCACGGCCAGCAGGATATCGCCCGCCGTGACTTGATCTCCTGCCAGATATTTCGTTTTTGCAAGACGCTCATCGGCTTCGTCCCAGAGGGATTGTACCTGTGCGAGAAAAAGTTTAGACAGTCCGGCTTTGGTGGCGTCGTCAAATTCCTGTTTGTTCAGCCAGAACATGCGGCCGCAGGCCGGATGCAGCGAGGCGTTGCACCACATCAGCCATTCCAGCGCCCTGGCGCGTTCTATGCCGGATTTCGGCATCAGGTTATTGGCATGGCTGTCGAGCAGATAGGTGATGATCGCCGCACCCTCTTTCACCGGTTCGCCGTCGGCAATCAGAAGCGGCACCTGACCGCGCGGGTTCAGCTTCAGGAAATCGGGGCTTTTAAGGTCGTCCTGCCTGACGGCTTCGAACGGAACATTCAATTCGTTGAGAATGACATGCACCGCCATCGAGCAGGCGCCAGGCTTGTAGTAAAGTTTATAGGACATAAGTATTCTCTCCCTTGGCAAGAATGAAGCTTCCTTCAAACTAAGCCGCATGATTCCGGCGTCAAGGGGGTGTTTTGACAGATACGGGCACAGGCCTTGTGGGCGCGTTCTGAATGATGACCTTGCCGCCCGGCCCGGTCGTTCGTTAATCAGACCCCGAACAGCATTTTATAGGCGATCATCAGCGCACCCGCGAAGGTGAAAGTCACCGGTATGGTCAGAACCCATGCCCAGACGATATTCCCGACCACGCCCCAGCGCACGGCGGAAAGGCGCCTGGTCGCGCCCACGCCCATGATCGAGGTGGTAATGACTTGCGTGGTGCTGACGGGGATGCCCATGGCCGAGGCGCCGCCGATAATCACCGAAGCCGTAGTCTCCGCCGCAAAACCGTGAACGGGTTGCAGCTTTATCATCTTGCTGCCGAGCGTGTGGATGATCTTCCAGCCGCCCATCATCGTGCCCGCGCCCATCGCCAGCGCGCAGGTTATTTTCACCCAGAACGGCACGTAAAAAGCATCCTGAGGATAGACCACGATCAACGCCAGCGCGATGATGCCCATCGATTTCTGCGCATCGTTCAGGCCGTGGGTCACCGCCATGAACCCGGCGGAGAGAATTTGCATCTTGCCGAACACCTTGCTGACGCGCGCGGGCGACATTTTATAGATCAGCCAGATCAGCAGCGTCATCATCACAAAGCCCAGCACTACGCCCAGCACAGGCGAGATCAGCATCGGGACAACGACTTTTTCGAGCAATTTGTCGAGATGGATGTTCTCATGGCCGCTGGTGGCGGTGCTGGAGAACCATGCCGCGCCCAGAAGAGAGCCGATGATGGCGTGCGAGGAACTGGTGGGCAGGCCCTTATACCATGTGATCAGGTTCCAGACGATGGCGGCCAGCACGGTGCAAAGGATGGTGTGTAGCGTCACGGTTTCGACATCGACCAGCCCGCTGCCGATGGTGGCAGCGACTTCAGTGCCCATCAGCGCGCCGATGAAATTGAGAATACCGGCATAGACGACGGCGACGAGCGGTGTCAGCACGCGTGTGGAAACGACGGTGGCGATGGCGTTGGCGGAATCGTGAAAGCCGTTGATGAAATCGAACACCAGGGTGAGTACGACCACCAGAACCAGCAACATGAAGATGAAATCCATTTTTGTTTCCTTTGTCGTCTGCGCTCTCTGCCCCTCGCCCCGCTACAGCTAAGCCCGCACGTCCTTCTCCCCGTGGGAGAGAGGGCAGGGTGAGGGGGCATGGAAATACATGACGAACAACCCCTTACGAATGTTTCAGCACGATCTGCAACGCGACACCGGCAGCGTCGCGGTAGCGATCGACGATTTTTTCCAGCATGTCGTAAATATCCTTGCGCAGGATAAGGTCGCGCGCATCGGTATTGCTCTGGAACAGCTCGACCAGCAATTCGCTTAAGATGGCATCGCCCTTGTTCTCAAGTTCCTGTAACTGGCGCGCCTTGGCGAAGATGCGTTTGTCGTCATGGCCGGGCTTGATCAGCTCGGCGACCATTTCCTCCATCGCTTCGGCTTCCTGTATGATGACGTCGATCTGATGCGAGAAATCGCCTTTGACGCTGCTGATGCCGTGCGCGGACAGGCGGTCCTTGATTTTCTCGATGGTCTTGGGAATTTTATAAAGGTCTGCCGCGATATCCTGAATATCTTCACGGTCGAACGGGGTGATAAAAGTGCGGCATAGCTCAGCGGTGATTCGCGCGGTCAATTCCTTGGACTGGCGCCGCGCCGCGGTAATGGCGGCGGCGGCTTCGGCCTGTTCCGCCGCTTCCGTGCTTTCGACGAAGGTTTTCAGATGTACGGCGCAAGCACGCGCCTGGCTGGATAATCCCTCCAACAGAACACAGAATTTGTTGTCCCTGGGTTTCAGGGACGGCAGCTTGAGCATGGCGGCGACCTCTTTCTCCGGTTTTTAAGTTTGGGCAGCCTAACCGAAAATGCCGCATAGCACAAAACGGCATTTTTCTGACTGTGCCTTACGGGGCGAGTTATACGTTTTTTCGTTGACGGCCGCGCGGGCCTGCCGTTAAAAAAGGAAAAATTGGCGGATAATCGTTCTGCATAAAAAACCAATTTGGGCGTAGTTGAACAGCTAAACGACAAGTAAGAACCCGGGGTCGCACCCCGGGATTTTCTTTGTCCAAAATATTTGTGGAATACTATATATTGTATTTGCCATGGCATGAAATACATATATATTGAGATTTAGGGGTGGCTCGCGGCAATTCCCCCTGCCGCCGTCGCCCCGTCTCCTGCCCTGTGGATGAATCCCTTAAAAGACTCGGACTCAGGAGCGGGTTTCCTTATGAGTCAATGTTAGATCCCCTTATCTGCAATGGAGTAAAGCCATGTCCACGAAAGCCATCATCGACGATGTCACCGATTCACCCTCTCCCCTGCTGCAGGAACGCCATGTTTACAAGCCGTTCCTTTATCCGTGGTGTTACGAGGCATGGCTGACGCAGCAGCGTATCCACTGGATTCCGGAGGAAGTGCCGCTGGCCGAGGACGTGCGCGACTGGAAAAAGAAGCTGACGCCGTCCGAGAAAAACCTGATGACGCAGATTTTCCGCTTCTTCACGCAGTCGGACGTGGAAGTGAACAACTGCTACATGAAGCATTATTCTCAGGTATTCGGCCCGGTCGAGGTGCAGATGATGCTCTCCGCCTTCTCGAATATTGAAACCGTGCATATCGCCGCCTATTCGCATCTGCTGGATACGATCGGGATGCCGGAAGTCGAATATTCCGCGTTCCTGCAATACAAGGAAATGAAAGACAAGTTCGATTACATGCAGAACGCGTCGATGGCGTCCCGCCGCGATATCGCCAAGACGATGGCGATGTTCGGCGCGTTTACCGAAGGGCTGCAGCTGTTCGCGTCTTTCGCGATCCTGATGAACTTCCCGCGCTTCAACAAGATGAAGGGCATGGGCCAGATCATCACATGGTCGGTGCGTGACGAAACGCTGCACTGCCTGTCGATGATAAAGCTGTTCAACGCCTTCGTCGCCGAGAATCAGGATATCTGGGACGAAGACCTGAAACGCGAAATTACCGATTCCTGCAAAACGATCGTCGGCTTTGAAGACAGGTTCATCGATCTGGCGTTCGAACAAGGGGAAGTCGAAGGCCTGACGTCGCAGGAAGTAAAGGATTATATCCGCTACATCGGCGACCGCCGCTTGCAGCAGCTCAATCTGGAAGCGGTCTTCGGCATCGAGAAAAACCCGCTGCCGTGGATGGACCAGATGCTGAACGGCGCCGAGCACACCAACTTCTTCGAAAACCGCGCGACGGAATATTCGAAAGCGTCGACGCAGGGCACATGGGAAGAGGTATTCTCCGACGACGTGTTCAGCGGCAATTACGCGAAACCGGATGAAAGAACGGCGGATGCGGCGGAATAGCCGCGCGCGATGAATGAATAATTTCCCATGATTGAAAACCCCGCTCGTGAGCGGGGTTTTCTTGTTTCAGGCCGCCATTTTCTTTCTGGCTGCGGCGTGAAGCTCGACCCAGCTTGCGAATTTGCTCAGAAAACCCTCAAGGAATTTTCTGGTGCTTTCATTGACGACATTGTTGTCAGCATCGAAGTTTTCTTCCTTATAGGCGACATACATTTCCGGCTGGCCCATGGTCGGCATGTCGAGGAAGCCGCCGGTGATAGCACGCAAGTGGTTCTGCGCGACGGCGGTGCCGATAGCGCCCGGCGAAGTGCCGCAGATGGCGGCGGGCTTGCCCGCCCATGAGTTGCTGCCATAGGGGCGCGAGGCCCAGTCAATGGCGTTCTTCAGCACGCCGGGAATGGAACGGTTATATTCGGGCGTGATGAACAGCACGCCGTCGGCGGATTCGATATCGCTTTTAAGTTTCGTGACGGAGGCCGGTACATCGGCTTCAAGGTCCTGGTTGAACAGCGGCAAAGAGCCGATATCGACGAAGACGAACTCCATTTTACCTTTGGCGAGCTTTTCAAGCGCCAGCCCCAGTTTCTTGTTATAGGAACCCTTGCGCAGGCTTCCGACCACGACGGCAATCTTGGACATTTTTTAGATCCTTTCATCTTTCAAACGAACGCGTAAATCCATCAGGTAAAGCAGGATAAAATAGTAAAGATAGAATTCAATCACTTCGCTGGCGCGTGCGAACATATAAATCTCCGTGGCCCCACCGAATTTATCCGCGCACTTGATAACCAGCACCAGAAGCGCCACCGGCCAGAAGCGGCCCGGCGGGGCGATCTTGGCCAGCCATGCGGGCAGCGGCTTCTTCCCCAGACGGCGGTAAAGCGGCAGCAGCAGGCCGCCGACGATAACACCGATCTCCAGCAGCAGGCGCGGTTTCTGGTCGAACCATGCGGACGTATTGTGCAGGTTGGTTTCTTCCTGATCGTTGAGCGCCGCCCAGTATGCGGGCGTGTCCCAGTTGAGGAAATGCTGGCCCCAGCTGACTTCCTCGCCGCCGACATAAAAGCAGCCCAGCGCCGCGAGCAGCGCCCAGAAGCTTAAATAAACCGGTGGCCTGAATTTCAACTCACGCAGCACTAACACGGCCACGGCGAAGGCCCAGACCAGCAATATGAACTGCAATGTTTCCACCGGGCCGTTTTCAGTCAGCAATCGATCGTGCATCGGGCCGGTCAGCAACTTCTCGGCGATCAGTTGCAGCGCCAGTAAAATCAGCGGCAACCACAGCAGGACGAATTTCGATTGGGTCAGGTTACGCGGCATTCCTGTGCACTCGATCTCTTGAAATTTATAAACCGCCCCAGATTACCCCCGCCTCCCGCACAGGACAACCTTCGGCAGGTCAAAGATAGTCCGAAATATTATTTCTTCCATGGCCGGCCTCTTTGTTTTTTCTTGACGCAAAAGAGGGTTTTCAGGCTTACTGAACCCATGGCACATGGCATGGTTATCATTTCTGCCCTTTTTATTATTGGCGCTTAAGCGCCAATAATCCCCGCCTTTTATCCCTCATTACCGGTTTTCCCATTCCCGTCCTTGTTAAGAAGGTCTTGCAGCAGGATGGTTTTGAAGGAAACCCTGAAACATCAGCAAGAATGGAAAATCAGAAGGGAATATCCCATGACCGCACAGCAACACCCCGCATAAACCGGACAAGCGTCTGTAATAGATTTCGTGTGTTACCTTATAAGCCGCAAAAGGCAAAAAAATCCCCGCGACCGATATGTGCGGGGGTTTTCTTTTGGCGCGGCCCTTATTAGATGCGCGGCACGATGCCTTCTTCACACTGGAACATGGCTTTTAACACCAGATAGACCTTCTCCGCATCGCCCACTCCATGGCCATGCAGCTGTTTTTGCTCGTGCAGGACTTCCCCCAGTTGCGCCAGGCCATGCGCCGCGCAAAGATCCGTTGCGTTGGCTTGCAAGTCATCATTCCTTATGGCGAAACGTTCGGCCATGTCTGCGCGATAGATCTCGGCCTCGGGCGTTTTGAGTGTCGGATAATTATTTTCTGTCCAGAAATCGGGCGCAGGGTTGAATGCCGCGGAAACAGCCGTGAAGGCTACGCCAATGATGATTCCGTTTCTCAGGTTTGCAGCCATTACCGTTTCCTTTTTGTTTTCTCTTATGTCAGAAGGATCACCATAAGCTTACTTTCCAGAAAGCGCCAGTATTTTCACCAGAAACATTTTCCTGCGGGATTCATGAAAAAACCCCGCCCTGAAAGGCGGGGTTTTCTTGTTTCATCCCTTTAGCAGTATCAGGGTTTCGGCTTCAGGAAGTCTGCATAGGGCATCGGTTTTTCACCGTTATCACAGGATATGAGAACATAGAGGGCATAGGGCAGATCCTGCTGCTGATCAAGCGCGGTCGCGTGATTTATCTCCGCTGCGTTGTGATGATCAGCTTTCGATTGTTCCATAAATTCCGCCCGCATCTTCAGGCGTTCACTTTGCTGAAGAGCGATAAAATGAGCGCCGCATTTATCGGACTCCCATAAGCCTTCAGGACTCGCGGGAGATAAACGGGCCAAATATTCCTTGCGTAAATCTTCACCCTCTTTGGATAAAGTCGGCCATTTTGCCATTTTAGACGAAACTGATTGGTCGAGACGCTCATAAAGATCTGTCAACTGCTTATAAAGCTCTGCCTGATCCTTATCGATCTTTGCCCGGTTCTTATCAATCTCTATCAACCGCTTATCAATTTCTCCCAACTGCTTATCAAACTCTGCTACGCCCGCCAGAATCATTGTTAAAGCCCATCCGGCAAGGGCTGCGGCCCCGGTCCAGGCCATCGCTCCCAGTGTTCTTATTGTCTTGTCATTCATAAAATTGTTTTTATCTGAATATGATTCAGAGCGCAAATTTAAGGCTTTTTGACAGGAAAAACCCCGCCTTAAGCTAAGGTGGGGTTTTTGAGGAGGAAATGGAGGGTATGGATTAGTTCTGTTTTGCCGTCTCGGCTTCCGGCGGCAGGATCACGGTGTCGATCATGTGCACAATGCCGTTTGAAGCCACGATGTCGGCCTGGGAGACAGTAGCGTCGCCTACTTTCACCACGTCGCCTTTACCGTCGACTTTAACGACAGCGCCATTCAGCGTCGTCAGGTCAACCGTAGCGCCTTTCGCGTCAACTGCCGCGATCTTGCCCGGCACGACGTGGTATTTCAGGATGGCCGCCAGCTTATCCTTGTTTTCCGGCTTCAGCAGATCGGCCACTTTATCCTGACCCAGCTTTTCAAACGCGGCGTTCGTCGGCGCGAAAACCGTGAACGGGCCGGAACCTTTCAGCTGTTCCGTCAGCCCGGCAGCGGTCAGAGCGGATACCAGCGTGCCGAGTTCGGCGTTAGCGGCGGCGAGATCGGCGATCGTTTGCGCTTCAACGGCTTTCGTTTCCGCGGCAGCGGTATTTTCAGCTTTTACAGCCGGTGCCGTTTCGGCGGCGTGTTCAACGGCCTGTCCGTCAACATGGCCATGGTCTTCCGCGAAGGCGGGGGTAAAGCCCAGCGCCATGACAGCCACTGTGCTGAGGATGATTTTCTTCATAATCTGTCTCCTTGAAATAGACATGCGTAAGGTGTTTTGAAACATTGAATATTTGATCCTGAATCGAGGCGAAGTAAAGGGGGTGTGCCGATTATATCAACAAAATCAAAGTCTTGTCTTAATATTGCCATGATCCGGACACAGTTCGGCACGGCGCCGCCTTCCGCCAGCATAAAATCGGACGGGTTTTACGCGAAAGGGCGGGGGCGGTTATGAAGAAACCGGCTGGAAAATCGTCGTGACCGGCGATTTTAAGCAGGTGCCCTTGTGCAGGGGCCGCATGTCTTCCTATTTCCGTGCACAGCGGACACGAAGGGCTTCATATTTTATAGGGTCATAATCACCCACGCCCCCGAAATTCCGCGCCCTGGCGCGGTTGGAACTGGCAATGCCTTCCGTGGATGACCAGTACGACGTCGTACCAAAGTTACCGATGACCGTCCCGTTCGCGTATATAATCGCCAACTCGCTACGCGCCGGCAGGTACCAGTCCGTATGCCCGTCCTGATTCAGATTCTCGCAATGAACGGCGGCATAATGGTCCTGATGGCCCGGTAAGGCGCTGTTGGCATCTAGCGGCGCGATCATGGCGGTATTGCTGGCGCCGGATGCCTCGCTTGTGGCGAGTGTTCCTACGAAATTACTGGATTCTCCATGATTCCATGACTTCAGATCCGCTATACCAGCGCAGGCCGTACCGTTCCAACTCATCCCCGCATCGCACCGCGTCACATACATCTTCACATCGCCGTCAGGCGTGATGCCCGCATAAACCGTGCCGTCGGGGCAAACCGTGCCCGGTGCCGGGGTGCCTGTGCAATCGCCTGTAGGCGTGGCATTCCAGACGCTGGCGGCCGTGCCGACCGCCACGGTCGCGCTGTGCGTATCGCCGCCGATCGCGCTGGTAGTCAGGCGCAGTTGCAGATACTGGTTATTGTCGATGGTGCCCGCCGTGGTCCAGTCGAGCAGCACCGTGGAACAGGCCGCATCGCTACAGGTGCGGAATTGGGGACTGCCCTCGCCGGAAGCCGCCACATTCACCACGCAGGAAATCCCGCCGATCTGCAATATATTCGACGTCACCAGCGCTGCCGTCGCCTGATTCACGAGATCGTTGAAACTGAACGCGTTCGGCGTGGCGTCGCCGCACGCCGCCACAGAGATACAGGCCCAGCTTGCCCCGTCGCACAGTTCGAGGCATTTGCTGGTCGTGTTGTAACGCACGCCGCCGGCGATACCGGCAGCGCAGCCGGTTGTCGAAGTGCCGACGATCACCGCCCCGCCATTGGCGCCGCCCGTATTCAGGCTGATCTGCGCCTGCGCGCGCATCGCCGGGAAGAGCATAAAAACGATTACGGGCAAGCACAGAGCGGCACGCATGAAAAGATGCCGGTTCTTCATGGTATGTTCTTTCATGGCGCGCCTGCCGGTTCGGGGTATGTCCCGCTATCGATGGTCATGCCGGTGAAGGCGACATCGCCCCTGACGTGCAGCCCTTTATCGTCGATGCGGGCCTGTTCACGGCCATCGAGGATGAAGACGATCGCGCCCCGTTCCGTTCTGACCAGCGTTTCCGGTGCTTGTGCCTGCGCTATCCATGCGCCCGCCATTGTGCCCATGGCCGCGCTCAGGCCGCATAACAAAACCATACGTATGCTCATTCTTTCCCCTCGATCTATGTCAAACAAAAGGGCCACCAGAATTTCTCCTGGCGACCGGGGGTTGAGAACCGCTTACAACAGAAAAACGGCACGACAGCTTTTACGCTTGCGCACTGGACATATGCTGCCGCCCCCCGGTCCGATGACCGAGAAGCGACATCTCTGACGCTGTTTAATGGAAGACAGCACCAGTTACGGCTGATGCCAGCCGTCTGTTGTAAAAAGGGGTTCTCACGCCCCGGATCGGCATATGCCGATCTGGCTTTATCCTAAAGAGGGGAAGCGAATTTGTCAAAGCCTAGCGGGCCAGCAATACCTTGAAATAGAAATAGGAATTAGACGGCGGCACGCCCGCGCCGCGCAGGCATCCGGCGGTCTGGCCGCCGCGGGCGATCGCGGCCTCTTCCGTAAAGGTGCCGCGGAAACGCGCATTGCCCGCGCCCCAGGCATCGCCCCCCGCGACCGGGGGGTCACCGCCGGGATTGGCGATGTCCAGCCTGTCGTTGATCTCGACGCATAAATCGCGCCGGACCCAGGGCAGAATCGCGACCAGCTCTTCGTTATCCGTGCTGTCGGCGTCGCAACCGGCATCGCCCGCTCCGGTGCCTTCAACGCAAGTCCCCGCGGGAAAGAACCAGTGTCCGAAAACGCTGTCGCCGGCCCCGGCCGTATCCAGCCAGTCCGCCGGAGGGGGGATATAGGTAAATCCGCCGCCCGCGGGTTTGAAAACCCGGCAGTTATCGGACATGCAGCGTTGCGGCGCTGAAGCCGGGTGGGCATAATCCAGCGCCAGGCGGGGGCTTTCAAAGCTGATCCCGGCATCGGGCACCCCGCGGATGCGCAGGGACTGGACGGCCCGCTTCAGGCCGTCGCCATACTGGATGACGTCCGTGGCCGCCAGCATCCGGGTTTCACGCCGGGGGTCGGCGGTGCCGGAATTCATGATATTCGCCACCGCAAAGCTCAGCGCGGCGAACAGCGCGATCCCGAGAAAGATATAGAGCATGACATTGCCGGATTCGGTCGCGCGGTCAGGGATATAAGCGGGGGCATGGGATGCGGGCATGGAAAATCGTCCTTCTCCCGGAATGATAACAGGGTTTCTGCCCGGACAAAACATGGTTTAGGCTTGATTTTTCTGCGATTTTCGGCCATCCATGAAGGCGGATTTCACGAAAATCCTTCCGGTTTGCCAAGACAGCCATCAGGATACCAATTATGGGTTTGTTCTCTTTTCTGGGCGTATTGTCGCCCGTGCATATGGGTTTCATCCGTTTATGGACGGGTGCGCGTTTCGTCGGCGAGGATCAGGCCGGAAACCGTTACTATGAAGCCAGGCCGGTGAAGGGCTATAAGCGCCCCCGCCGCTACGTGCGCTATAAAACCGCTACCGAAGCCAGCAATATTCCCCCCGAATGGCATGGCTGGATTCACCATCAGACTGATAATGTCCCGACCGGGGTGGCGCAGACTTATCGCCGCGCATGGCAAAAGCCGCATCAGCCGAACCTGACCGGCACGCAGGCCGCCTACCGCCCTCCCGGCCACCTGCTCGCGGGCGGCAGGCGCGCGAAAGCCACGGGCGATTACGAAGCCTGGACGCCGCCGCAATAATTTTCCACACAGCGCCATTTACCGAACGCGGTCGCCCGCGAGAGACGAAAACAGGAAGGAACCGCCCCGTCATGAAACGCAATTTCGTTGAAACCGCCCTGGGTGCCATTGTGATCGCCGTGGCTGCGGTTTTCCTGATCTTCAGCATCAATACGGCCAAGGTGGGCAAGGTCAGCGGTTACGAACTCAATGCGCGCTTCTCCGGCATCGGCGGGCTGGGCGTGGGCGATAACGTCCTCATCAGCGGCGTGAAAGTCGGCAGCGTGGTGGCGGTGACGCTCGATCCTGAAACATTTCTCGCTTTGGTGAAAATGAGCATCGATAACGGCATCAAGGTGCCGACCGACACGGCGGCGCTCATCAGCAGCGAAAGCCTTCTGGGGGGCCGCTACCTGCAACTGGAGCCGGGCGCGGATGAGGAAGTCCTGCCGCCGGGCGGCGTCGTGCAATATACGCAGGCCCCGCAAAACCTCGAACAACTCCTCGGGCAGTTCATTTTCAGCATGGGCGACGACAAAGGCAAGGATAAAGAGAAAGAAAAATCCGCATCAGGCACGGCACCGATCACGCGCCCGGCGCCGATGCAGCTGGACGTCATTGATGACAATGCGCATCCGTAACGTTCTGGCAGGCGCGGCTTTCGTGGCTGCTTCATTCTGCATGGCGCCCGCGCAGGCGGCGATGCAGGACATGCCGGTCATCAAGCTGCAATCGATCGACAAGATCACCGGGCGCACGCTGACCTTCGACGCGCGCGTCGGCAGCACCGTGAAGTACGGCCCGCTCTATATCAAGGTGCAAGCCTGCCGCAAGGCCCCGCCGATCGAACAGCCGGAGTCGGCGGCCTTCCTGCAAATCTGGGAAGTGACGCCCCGGGACGATTCGAAATGGGTTTTCAGCGGCTGGATGTTCGCGTCTTCTCCGGCCCTCTCCGCCATGGACCACCCGATCTATGACGTCTGGGTGCTGGATTGCATAGAGAAGAAAACCGCGGAAGCCGAAGCCGAACGCCGCAAGGCCGAGGAAGATAAAGCGAAAGAAGGAACCACGACGGAAGAACGCCTCGAAGCGCCCGTCGAGGATCTCGGCGATTGATTTTTAGGGATATTCACTCGAACCGGGTCAGGCGCTTCTTGTACGGCGTCGTCACGGACGGCGTACTGGCACCGGCGGCGGGGCCGCCCTGCGGGGATGATTTCAGCCACGAGGAAAAGCGCGAATCGGTTTCTGCGGAGGCATCCTTGCTGGCGGAAGTCTCAGAAAATACTTCATCAAGGGCGCCGGGAGCCAGGATAATCATCCGTTCAAGCCACCTTTCCTGTTGTAGATTGTTAAATTAAAATTAGCATTTCCTTAATCAAAAAGCAATCTTTAAGGCAAGAAAAAGGCAGGTATTAGGTATAGGGTTAAAATTTTATTGCTTGATATTGCAGTCATGCAGATAGGCGCGCACCAGATCTGCTTCAGGCAGGGCCCCGGAGGCTTGCAGGCTGAAATCGCACGGCTGCCGCAGCGCCGCCGCCAGCCGCTCCTTATACAGAGCCGAATCGATCTCATAACAGCCGAACTGCCGTAAATGGTCGTTCACGAACTGGGTATCCAGCAGCGTAAAACCCGCCTTCCACAGCCGGGCGCATAAATGCACGAGGCAGATCTTGCTGGCGTCCGTGCCGTGCGAAAACATGCTTTCACCGCAAAACGCCCCGCCGAGCGCCAGCCCGTAAAGCCCGCCCGCCAGCGTTCCGTCCCGCCACGCCTCGACCGAGTGGGCGAACCCGGCTTCATGCAGGGCCACGAAAATATCGCGGATGGGCTTATTGATCCATGTTTCAGCCTGCGTGCTGCGCGTTGCCGCACACGCATCAATGACATCGGCAAACGCCGTATCGATCCGTATCTCGTAAGGGGCCTTCAAAACGCTCTTGCGCAATTTATCCGGGATATGCAAGCCCACAATATCCAGTTGCCCACGCTGCGGCGGATCGAACCACCAAAAATCCTCGTCCGTGCGCGACTCCGCCATGGGAAACAAACCCATGGCATAGGCGTTCAAGACATCTTCAAGGGATAGATCGTCAGGCATGACGATATTTTGTCACTCCTGACGTCAAGGGGCAATGAAAAGGGATAATGAACAAGCGCGCGGCGCTTACTTGCTCTTACGCTCTTCCAGCTTCTTCTCCAGCCAGTGAATGGTGTAATCGCCGGTCAGGAAATCCGGTTGCTCGGTGATCCACATATGCAGGGGCAATGTGGTTTTCACGCCCTCGATCACGGTTTCGGTGATGGCGCGGCGCAGGCGGCGGATGCATTCCTCGCGTGTGCGGCCATGAACGATCAGCTTGCCGACCATCGAATCGTAATAAGGCGGAATCGCGTAACCGGCATAAATCGCCGAATCGAAACGTACGCCCAGACCGCCCGGCGCGTGGAACTGGGTGATCTTGCCCGGCGACGGCATGAATGTTTCCGGGTCTTCGGCGTTGATGCGCACTTCGATCGCGTGTCCGCGGAATTTAATCAGGTCTTTCTTGACGCTCAATTCCTCGCCCGCCGCTACGCGGATTTGCTCCGCGATCAGGTCTATCCCGGTCAGCATTTCCGTGACCGGATGCTCGACCTGAATGCGCGTATTCATTTCCATGAAGAAGAACTGGCCGTTCTCGTACAGGAACTCGATGGTGCCCGCCCCGCGATAGCCCATATTGCGCACCATATCGGCGGCCAGCGTGCCGATCCGGGAGCGTTCTTTCTCGGTCAGGGCCGGGGAGGGGGATTCCTCCAGAACCTTCTGGTGGCGGCGCTGCAACGAACAGTCGCGTTCGCCTAAGTGTATGGCGTTGCCATGCGTATCGCCGAATATCTGAATCTCGATATGGCGCGGCTTCTCAAGATATTTTTCAAGATAAACGCGGTCGTCGCCGAAATTGGCTTTGGCCTCGGCGCGCGCGGTCGAAAACGCCTCCGCGAATTCTTCGGCGCTGCGCACCACCTTCATGCCCTTGCCGCCGCCGCCCGATGCCGCCTTGATCAGCACCGGATAACCGGCCTCGTCGGCGAAAGCGCGGCCTTCCTCGGCGCTGTCGATCGCGCCGTCGGAGCCGGGAATGACCGGCAGGCCCAGCTCTTTCGCGGTCTTCTTCGCCATCACCTTGTCGCCCATCATCTCGATATGCTCGGGCTTCGGCCCGATAAAGGCGAAGCCGTGCTCCTCGACCATGCGGGCGAACTGCTCGTTCTCAGAAAGGAAACCGTAACCCGGATGGATCGCCTCCGCGCCCGTGAGGGCGGCGGCGCTCAAAATAGAGGGAATGTTCAGATAGCTGTCCTTGGAAGAGGGCGGGCCTATGCAAACGCTCTCATCCGCCAGCCGCACCGCCATCGCGTTGGCATCGGCGGTCGAATGCACGACGACGCTTTGAATACCCATCTCGCGGCAGGCACGGATGATACGAAGCGCGATTTCGCCTCTGTTGGCGATCAGGACTTTTTTGAACATGCTGGAATCTCGGAGTTTCGGAATCTGGGAATCTCGGAAAAGAGGTTAAAGTTTGGCGATCAACGATTGTAGCATTCTGGTGATGGATTCGTATTCTGCCGCCCATTCACGGGACGACGAAGCATCAATATAGCCGAGTTCACGGCAATAATCCGTCCAGACTCTCATCTCATGAGCGGACCCCAGCGCGATAAGCAGAAAGCGCCGGAACTCCGTTTTAGAAAGCTGCTGTTTGGCAAAACCTTCGGCGATATTAGCGCATATACCCTTGCTGGCGCGACGGATTTGATCTGCCAGCGCATATTGCTCGATCTTAGGAAAAGTCAGACTGGTCCTATGAACGGCAAGGGAAAGCGCAAAGGCTTTTGTATAAACGTCAAGATCATAAAAAGTACGTGCAAACTCACGCGTCTGCCGGATTTCCGAGACTCCCAAATTCCGAGATTCCGAAACTCCGATCATCCGATCATCCATCACTCAATAACGACAAGCACATCGCCGAACTCAACCGGCTGGCCGTTTTCGACCAGAACCTGCGTCACGGTGCCGCCTTTCGGGGCCTTGATCGGGTTCATCACTTTCATCGCTTCGATAATCAGCAGGGTGTCGCCTGCCTTGACGCTGGAACCCTTGCTGACGAAGGATGCGGCGCCCGGCTCGGGGGCGGTGTAGGCCGTGCCGACCATCGGCGACGTGATCGCGCCCGGATGGCTGGCGGCATGGGCGGAGGGCGCCTGCGTATTGGCCGGGTGCGGCGTTGCCGGATCGGAGTCCATGCTCACGGCAGGGGCCATGCCCGTGCCAAAGGATACGACATTGCCGCCGCGGCTCACGCGCACCGACTGGTCGCCGTCCTCGACTTCGATCTCGGTCAGGCCGGTTTCGTCCAGCAGCTTAGCCAGTTTGCGAATTGCGGATTCATCAATTTTCATCGGCACCTAAAACACTCCGGTCGCCTGTTAGAACAAGACCTTTTGCTTAAAGAAAAAGGCCGTGAAAGTCAAAGCGTGATAATTTTACAGAATTATGTAATTCGGGAATTGCTAAGATATTCCAAAGCCTTAACGTAACCATCGGCCCCCAGCCCCGCAAAGCCTGTGGCCGCCACGGGCGCGATATAAGAATGATGGCGAAAGGATTCGCGTTCCCGCGGGTTGGAAAGATGGACTTCCACAACCGGCGCTTTCAAAAGCTTCAGCGCGTCATGCAGCGCTACGGATGTATGCGTGTAAGCGGCGGCGTTGATAACCACGCCGTCGAACCGCCCGAGGGCCTGCTGTATCCACGTCACCAGTTCGCCCTCGTGGTTCGACTGGCGAAAATCGATTTTCTGTCCCAGACGCTTGCCCGTGTTACGGCACAGCTTCTCGATATCCTTCAACGTCCGGTGGCCGTAGATTTCCGGTTCGCGCACGCCCAGCATATTGAGATTGGGGCCGTTCAGGATCAGTATCTTCTGGCGCATGATATTCTTTAGGGCTGTGCGTTGGCGGGGGAAAGATAGGGCGCGAACAGCTCCTCCAGGTCTTCGACCGTCGGCAGGCGTTCGGTCAGGTTATGAACGTTGCCATTGATTACGAATGCCGGCGTGCCCTTGATGCCCAGGCCCTCGACGGCGGAAGACGCCGCGATCAGATCCTGCGTCGCCGCCCAGGAAAACATATCCCTGTCGAACCGCTCTTTGTCCATGCCCAGCCGCGCGACGATGCCGTCTTTCTCTTCCGGCGTGACGGGATTCTCGCGGCGGATCAGTATATCGTGCATTTCCGCGAACCGGCCCTGTTTGCCCGCCGCCATGGCCATCTTGGCTTCATAGATGGAAGGTCCCTCGAAGATCGGATATACGCGGTAGATCACGCGCACTTCCGGATGCAGCGCTACGAACACCACCATGGTGTCGTGCATGGCGCGGCAATAGGGGCAGCGGTAATCCATGATCTCGGTGATAATCACCGCCGGGTCTTCCGCGCCCACATACTGGTTGTGCGGGGCGCGCTGCAACTCGTCCGGCGCGTGGGTCTTGCCGAAATACCGCCAGCCGATCAGGCAGCTGACGATGATAATCGCGATGGCAAGGAACTTGAGATACATGGGGTCAGGCCTGCGGTCGCCGGATCAGTTGGCGGCGCGCGCTTCGGCCACAGCGGCCTTCATGCCCTCGTAACCCATATAGCCCGGCGTCAGCTGGTCTTTGATGATGAAGCCCGGCGTGCCGTTGATGCCCAGCTCGCGCGCCAGCGTCAGGTTCTTCTCGATGGTTTCCAGCGTCGCGCGGCTTTCCGCGTCGATCTCGGCTTGCTTCACGTCCATTTTGACGTCGCCCGCGACCTTCTGCAGCAGCTTCTTGTCCTTCTGGCCGTTGAACTGCATCAGCGCCTTATGGAACTCATAGAATTTGCCCTGCTTGTCGGCGGCCAGCGCCCATTTGGCGGCCTCGATCGATGTTTCGCTCAGGATCGGCATCTCGATAAAGACGAAACGCAGCTTCTTGTCTTCCTCGATCAGGCGGTTGACGTCGCTGAACGCCTTTTTGCAGTAACCGCAGTTATAGTCGTAGAACTCGATGATCGTGATGTCGGCATCCTTGGCGCCGAGGGTCGGGTGACCGGCCTTGAGGATATCCTCGCGGGTCGCCGCGAATTTTTCGGTGAACTGCCTGTCCATATCGACACGTTGCTGTTCCTGATATTTTTGCAGAGATTCCATAATAACACCGGGATTCTTGTTCAGATATTCCTTCACGACCGTCTCGATTTTGCTGCGCTCGGCATCGGAAATGGATTCAGCCGCGTGTACGGGGGCGGGCATATGCATGAAGGCCGCAAATGCGAGCGTAAGGGGGATCAGGCGCAATGCGATGGAAGCCACGGAAGATATCTCCTGCCAGAAGTTAAAAAAATAAGATAGCCGGGAAACGGCGCAAATCCATATTACAGGCACTTAAAAATGGAAACCAGCGCTATTGCATAAGTTTTTAGCGGCGGCTTTTCTGTTCCGGCGCCTCTTTCTCGCTGATCGATACCTGCGCGAGAATATCCTGCGCGCGCAGCCACGGCCCCGAACTGCGTTTCAGCCCGGCGGCGGCGGCTTCCGCGTTCATTCTGGCCTGCGGCAGGCGCCTTTGCAGCAGCGCCTCTTCGGCCAGATGCAGCTTCGCCATGGATTCGTCGCCGATTTTGCCATAGGCGGTGGCCAGCAGACGGTGTATCCCGGCGGAGCGCGGTTCGTCCCTCTGGGCGCGCTGCAACTGCGTGATCGCCGTTTCCAGCTGTGGCGTGCCGCCGGCGGTTACGATCAGGTTATGGGCATAAGCCGTCCGGATCAGGCCCGAAGCCGGGTCCAGCTCCACGGCTTTCCTGTAATAAGGCACGGCCTCGCCCGGGTGGCCGAATTCGCTCAGCATCTGCCCTTTCAGCTCCAGAAAATAGGGATTCTGCGGCTCGTCCTGCAGCAGGCCATCCGTCAGGTTCAGCGCTTCCTGCACCCGGTTCTGGCGGTATGCGGCGATGCTGCGGGCGTAACGAGCGTAAAGGCCGGTATCTTTCTCGCTGTAATTCCAGATCACATATTCGGGCGTGACGAAACCGGTCAGCTTGGCCAGCATCCGGGCGTGCTGGTCTTTCCATTTGGCGGATGTCGCCGTGTTCAGATATTTCGAAGGGCGCGCCCCGGCTTCCAGACTTTCCACGCGGTCGCGGGTCATCGGGTGGGTACGCACATATTCCGACTGCTGGCCCGACGGCACCAGCTCCTCGTCCGCCAGGCGCTGCATGAAGGAAATCAGCCCCTGCGGCGTCAGCCGCGCCCGTTCCAGATAGCCGAGCGCGGCCTGATCGGCGCTCGATTCCTGAATCCGGCTGAAACTTAGATAGCGGTTGAGCGCCATGCCCTGGCTGCCCGCGGCGATCGCGCCCGCCGCCCCGCCCTGACCCGAAAGGATGGCGACGCCGATCCCGAGGATCGACCCCAGCATCGCCTCATAAGATGCGGACTCCATCTCGTCGCGGCCCCGGATCAGGTGGCCGCCGCGAATATGCCCCAGCTCGTGGGCGATAACCCCGATCACTTCCTCGGGGCTTTTGGATTTCATAAGCAGGCCGGTGTAAAGGAAGATATTCTGCCCGCCCGCGACAAACGCGTTGACGTTGCTGTCCTGTACCAGAATGATATTGACCGATGCCGGGTCCAGATCGGCGGCCTTGATGACGGGCAGGGCCCATTCTTTCAGGTAATTCTCGATCTCCGTGTCCCGGATCAGCGAAATCGGGCGGTTGCCCTGCGCATGGGCGATCAGCCCCAGACTGGTCACCAGCAGGCAAATACCGATCAGCGCACAGATGACCCTGTGCATACGGGGGGTAAAAAGGCTATTCTTGAACATCGTAAGGGAAACTATGAACCGGGAATATGGTTCAAAGAAGGCTGCACTTGGACGCTTATAAGGTATTATGATTTCGCATCTTTATCAATGGATCGATCTTCTCTGGCTGCCGGTGGCCATGGTCACCGTGCATAAGGGCCAGCGTGTCCTCACGGCCCTGTTTATGCTGGTATGCATTTTTTCCATGCGGGCGCAGGTCGAACTGATGCAAAGCTTCGGCAGGCCCGGCGGCTTTACCGGGCTGCTGCAGGCGGGGGCTTATGAACGCGGGCTGGTCGTCTATGGAATTGTCTTTGCCTTGTTCCTGATACTGGCCTATTTTTCGCCGCATACGAAAGGCGTGATCTTCCTGGCGGCGACGCTGACGATTTATATTTTATCCTTCTGCCTTTCTATGCTGGTGATGGCGATATGAGCGACGACGACAAGAGAGTTCCCGGAAAGTCGGCCAAAAAGCCCGGACGCCGCACCGCGCGCGACGCGTCCGAGCGCGTCAGGACCGCCGAGAAACGCACGACCTCCTCGACGCGCTGGTTGCAGCGCCAGTTGAATGACCCCTACGTTCACGAAGCGCAGCGCCTCGGTTACCGCGCCCGCTCGGCCTTCAAGCTGATCGAACTGGACGACAGGCTCAAATTCATCAAAAAGGGCTGCACCGTCGTCGATCTCGGCGCGGCCCCTGGCGGCTGGTCGCAGGTAGCGCTGGAACGCGGCGCGGCCAGGGTCATCGGCCTTGACCTGCTCCCCATCGATCCGCTGCCCGGCGTGACCTTCCTGCAAATGGATTTCATGGACGACGACGCGCCCGAGGCGTTGATTATGGCGATGGGCAGCGGCGCCGACGTGGTCCTGAGCGATATGGCCCCCAACACCATGGGCCACCGCCAGACCGACCATCTGCGCATCATGGCGCTGGTCGAGGCCGCCTATGAATTCGCCACGCAGGTCCTCAAGCCCGGCGGCACCTTCGTCTCCAAAATCTTTCAGGGCGGGGCGCAGGGCGATTTACTGGCCATGATGAAAGTTGACTTCGCCGCCGTGAAGCATGTCAAGCCGCCTTCGAGCCGGAAAGAATCGTCCGAGCAATATGTCGTCGCGACCGGCTTCCGCCGCAGGGTATGACGGCCTAATCGTGAATGAAGGAATGCAGGCATCCGTCCATGATATCCTGCAACGCCTCGTGCGGTGGCCGTATATCGTCGTTGGCGGCAGAATCCTGAAAGCCGGATGTCAGGGCAGTCTTCTTCTGTCAAGTAAATGCCGCACGGACAGGAAAAAACCTTTACAGGAAGGCGCGTACGTTCTATTAACTCGGTGCAAATTCCACCCATCTCAAACGGCGCGTTCAAGCGTTAAGGAGTTTGCTTATGCCGCTCGGTTCCAAAATCAAAACCGCCCCTATCCGCGAAGGCCTGACCTTTGACGACGTCCTGCTGGTCCCGGCGGAATCCGAAATCCACCCGGCTGACGCCGATACCCGCACCCGGCTGACGAAATCGATTGCCCTGAACATCCCGCTGCTCTCCGCCGCCATGGATACGGTCACCGAGTCCGAAATGGCGATCGCGATGGCGCAGGCCGGGGGCCTTGGCATCCTTCACCGCAATATGGACCCGGAAGCGCAGGCCGACCTCGTGCGCGTCGTCAAGCGTTTTGAATCCGGCATGGTGGTCAACCCGATCACCATCGAAC
>CAKTCH010000004.1 GCA_934538895.1 uncultured Alphaproteobacteria bacterium | reverse complement strand
GTGCTCCTTTGTGCCCTTGGTGACTTTGTGGTGAAAAACAACAATGTCCAAATTGACGAATTTTACCAAGGCTGCTCTGAGATTTATCAGGGGCGTATGATTTACCACGAAGGCGGGGGCAGGGGGGTGAGATGCAGGGAGGTTACTTCCCTGACCTGATCGGCGTGAATCCGGGCGAGATTGATGCTGGCGGGGTCGGTCAGGGTTGTGCGGGGTAATGGTGCTGCCTGTTGCGGTGTGCGCGTACGGGGGCTGGTTCCAGCCATGCGGTTATCTTCCTCGCGTACATATTCGTAACGTGTTCTCGTTACCGCGCTGCGCGTCGCGGCCGGGGCGGAGGGTTGCCATCCAAAGGCCATGGCCGGCAGTTCTTCGGTCACGATTTCATCGTTGAAGGCGATCCGTGCCGCCTGATCCAGCTGCTCTTCCGGCGAGAGGCTGCCCGGTCTTGCCTGCGGGGTTTTGCCCTCGGTGACGAAGGCCACTACGTTGCCCGCGACGTCCTTGCCGGTTTCCTCTTCCACGATCACGTTGGCGATACCGGCGGCGGCGCCGACGAAGCCGCCAAAGACGGCGCCGCCGATAATACGGCCCGCGGGCTTGATGGTGTCGCCGGTGACGCTTTGATAAACGACGTTGACCAGCGGAATGTGATGCAGCGGGTTTACGATATCGACCAAATCCTCGAAGCCGAATTCCTCTGCCGCCGCGCTTTCGCCCATGACGGGTTCATTATCGCCGCCTTCTTCCCCGGCATAGTTCATGGCTGCCTTGAAACCGGGGGCGGTTTCAGCGGCGGGCAGGGCGGCCTGACGCGATGCGGATTTAGCGCTTTGCCAGACGGGAATGCTGCCGGCGGTGCGGTCATCGGGGTCGCGGCGCATATGCAGCCGCGGTTTCGCGCCGCCCGGCGCGGCGTCGTTCGTTGCGGGATAAGCATTTAAGAACGTGGGATCAATCATCCTTCACCAGACCTTACCCCTTACCCTCGCAAGAGGTGTGCCAGAGAATATATAGCTATATCAATCGGTTGAGCTTTGTCTAGCCGGGGTATGGGGTATTCGCGGGCGTTTTTTCCCTGCTGTCCGGTAAAAATTGTCGTAAGGTATGAATATGGGCATAAATACACCCCTCTCCGTCGGCCTTTATATCCGTGACCCGCTGATGCAGCGGGTGGTGCGCGCATATGCGCTGTCGCAGGGGTTGGCTGTGCATTTTACCGATAGCGGCGCCGAGGCGGCCTTGACGGTATCGGCCCCGGTGCGGCTGGGGGCGTTGCTGCAAAAAATCCGGCAGGCAAGCCGCCAGCTATCCCCGGCGGAACAGGCCATGGCGATCGGCGGCCTGACGTTCGATCCGGCGCTTTCCGTGCTGGTGACCCCGGCGGGCGCGGAAATCATCCTGACCGAGAAAGAGGCGGGCATCCTGAAATATCTGGCGGCGGCGCAAGGGGCGTTCGTCAGCCGCCGCGATCTGCTGACGCAGGTGTGGGGTTATGCCGACGGCGTAGAGACGCACACGCTGGAGACGCATGTTTACCGCCTACGGCAGAAGCTTGAAGAGGACCCGGCGCGGCCCGCGTTGCTGATGACGGCAGAGCAGGGCTATTGCCTGAAATTTGCCTAGCGTATGGCGCATTTTCCTTGAATTACTTCCCCCCTCCCGCTTGCGGGCGTCAGGTGATGGCGGCCAGGGCGGTGCGGGCGGCGCTGCGCAGGCTTTCAAGGAAGCTGCCTTCCTTCTGGATCGTCAGCGCGTTTATGCCGTTTTGCAGCAGCAGATCAAGATCGCCCATCAATTGGTGAATCGCGCGATTCTCTTCCTGCGAGAGGGTGGGGGATGAAGGGTTTTCCACCGCGAGCGGTGGCGGCGTTGCCGCTGGCGCGGCATGGCGCGCCGTCGATTGATAGGCGTTAGCGGCGTTATGGGCGCGTTGCTGCCGTGCCGATAAATGCGCGGATTCATGCGCCGATGGCATGGGGGCGGGTTGATAGACGGAATCGGAAGCGATCAATGTCGCCAGGAACTGCTGAAGCGCCGCGATCGAGACGACGGTATCATCTTCCCATTGCGGTTTCTCGTGCTTGTCGGCATCGTCGTCCTTGCGCCGCTTATGATCTTCGCGCGGTTCCTCGCGGCGAATACCCATCCAGGTATCGGCGCTTTCCGTCTGGCGGAAGGTCGTGCGGAATATGCTGTCGAGGCGGGAGTCCATAACGCCTCCATGTTCATTATTTATTCAGGGCCGATTGTAAATCAATTCTCGTATAAATCAAAAACCATGTTTTTATTAAGACGTACTTCATGGCCGGGGGCTTCGACATACCATGCCATGTGACGTTCTTCGATATCCCATAATTCAATGCCTACAATTTGGGCGCTCAGCATCCACAAGTCGTAACCACCGGCCTGCATGGGCGTCTTCGTGTCAGCGCCGTTCGCCAGAAGGGAAATATAAACGATGCCTTCGGCGTTGCCGGACAGGCTGGTGCCTGAGATATGTTTTTTAAAGCTTTTGTATTCTTCGGCGTTAAAGAAAATATTTGTCGTTTCCTCGACATTTGACGGGATCAGCGCCAGCCACATATTTCCGACCTTTAAAGGAAAAAACTCATGGCTTTGCTGGGGCAGCTCGATCGTCACAGGAATCTTCCCCTGTTTCTGGAGGAGATGTTCCGCCTTTTTTTTGCCCGGGACGTCAATACGCGCCTTCACCTTCAGCTGGATGAGGTTCTCGTCGGGAATATAATTGTCAAAACGGCTTTCAAGCAGCGGGGCTTCCAGGCGCAGCATATTGACGCGTTCACGCGGCGTGGCGTTCGCATAGCGCAGCGACGCCTTTATCCATTCTTCAAAATTGGGCCGGGCGTTGGCGTATTTGAAAAAGGCGAAGCCCGCCAGATATTCCGGCGGCAGCTTCGTGGGTTTTGCCGCCGAAACACCGGTGGCGATCACGGCTGTAAAGAACATCATCAGCAAGCCCGTCAGAAAGGTTGCTCTGGTTATGGCTCTTACGGCCTTGCTGCGCTTACTCATTTCGCTCACATGAATATTTTAGCTCAAATTGTTTACAAACAGTATAATATCTCCGGGGAAGCGGACAGACTCGGTATAACCTTATGATTTCCTCAAATATTTCCGGAAAAGGATCAGGCGGCAGGGACGATGACGCCGGTTTATGGGATATGGTGACGAAAGACATCAAACCCCTGCGCGATAAAAATTCAGTACAGCGCCCTGTGGCCGCCTTGCCTATGAAGAAACAAATGCCCAAGAGGGTCGTACCGGCACCCTTGCTGCCGCCGTTGCCTGACCGTCATCCCGGCGATCAGGAAGTGGACAGGCGCACGGCTGAGAAACTGAAGAAGGGACGCTTCCCGGTTGATGTCACGCTCGATCTGCACGGGATGACGCAAGCCGCCGCGCATAAAAGGCTTCTGGAAACGCTGCAATCGGCCTATGCAAGGCGGCAGCGTTGTGTGCTCGTCATTACCGGGAAGGGGAAAAGCGGCGCGGGCATCATCAGGCGCAGTGTTCCGGAATGGCTGTGCGCGCCTTCGCTGCGGGCGATTGTCCTGCGCACTGAAAGCGCGCAGCCCGCAGATGGCGGCGGTGGCGCGCTGTACGTGCTGTTGCGGCGGCAACGTACGTCCACGACGGATGAATAAATCATATATTTCTGAGTCTATTGCACGGTTGCCGTGGCATCGCGTGTACGTATCAATGTCCTGCCGTCCGCTTCCCGGCGGGATAGTGTGATGACGCCGGTGTATGTTCCTGCGGGCGCCAGTTCGCCCTTGAAATCCTTGCCGATGAAATAAAACTGGCGCGCGCGTGCGCTTTCCTGCGTGATGTCTCTTTGGGCGACGCTTTGCCCGTCCGGCCCCAGAATTTCCATCTCGATCTTATCGT
This sequence comes from uncultured Alphaproteobacteria bacterium, assembly GCA_934538895.1. Classification (GTDB taxonomy): domain Bacteria; phylum Pseudomonadota; class Alphaproteobacteria; order Micavibrionales; family Micavibrionaceae; genus Micavibrio_C. Next base: position 17,576 of record CAKTCH010000004.1, on the reverse strand, counting down.
CTGCGGCCACGCCATAGATCGTGACCCAGAATGTCAGGATACCGGCTTCCTTCCGGCGCAGCTGTGCCGGGGCCGTGCTGTCGATGCGCAGCCCTTCGAGGTCGGGGACGGCTGTTTTAAAACCGGCGGCGTAAATCGAGACGGGTTCATAGGGCAGCGGTTGCGCCCAGAAAGAACGCGTTTCGCTTTTGCAGGCGGTGCCCATGGCATGGCCGCTGAAGGGATCGTGGATCCGGCCCGCTTTCATCAGCGTGAAATGCAGGTGCGGAAATTCAGCGGCGCCGGAATGGCCGACAAGGCCGAGCGGAGTGCCCGCCTTGACCTGCTGGCCTTCCTTCACCTTGAACGACCCTTGTTTCATGTGGCAGTAAAGCGTCTGCCAGCCGCCGGCATGTTCCATCACGATGCCGTTGCCGCAGGCTTTCTTGTCGCGCAGCATCGTCTGGATATCATTATCATCCGGCATCCTGTCCTCGGCGCCGTCGCGAATCCGCAATATCCGGCCATCGGCGGCGGCGCGTACGGGAACCCCGATTTCCATCGCCACCAGATCGCGAATGCCGAAATCGCTGCCGTCATGGCCTTCGTAGGTCAGGGGGCCGCAGTTATAATCGCGGGCGACGTCGGGGGCGGCATCGGTATCGGGATAATTCACCAGCCAGCATGTCCTGCCCAGTGCGCAGTCCACCGGCATCTGTAAGGCAGGCGGGGCATCATCGTTCTGTTGTGCCGCGGCAGGGAAAGGCAATAGCAGCAGCAACGCGCATATGAGTTTTATGAGCGCAGTCACGTTTACGATCCCCCCGATTTCCTGTGCGGCTAAAGAATGAATTTCGACAGGTCGGTATTCTGCGCCAGTTCAGACAGCTGCGCTTTTACCTGCGCCGCTCCGATGGCGATGATTTCGCCGCCGCGGTCCGAGGCGGTAAAGTTGATATCGTCCAGCAGTTTTTCCATCACCGTATGCAGGCGGCGCGCGCCGATATTCTCGACCGTCTCGTTGACGGCGTAGGCGATGGAGGCGATTTCATCAATCGCTTCGTCGTCAAAATCGATAGCGACGCCCTCGGTGCCGATCAGCGCCTTGTACTGGCGGATCAGGCAGGCGTCGGTTTCGGTCAGGATGCGGCGGAAATCTTCCCTGGTCAGGGCGCTCAGCTCCACGCGGATGGGCAGGCGGCCCTGCAACTCGGCCAGCAAATCCGACGGTTTGGCGTAATGGAACGCGCCCGAAGCGATAAACAGGATATGATCCGTCTTGACCGGGCCATGCTTGGTGTTGACGGTAGTGCCCTCGATCAGCGGCAGCAGGTCGCGCTGCACGCCTTCGCGGCTGACGTCGCCGCCGCGCGCGCCCTGTCGGCTGGCGATCTTATCGACCTCATCGATGAACACGATACCGTTCTGCTGCACCAGTTCCAGTGCCGTGGCAATTACCTTCTCGTCATCCAGAAGCTTGTCGGCTTCTTCGGCCATCAGCACTTCGTGGCTGTCTTCCACGGTCATCTTCCTGCGTCTGGTGCGCCCGCCGAAGGCCTTGCCCATCATCTCGCCGATATTAATCATGCTCATGGACGAACCCGGCATCCCCGGTATGTCGAAGCTGGCCATCGGGTCGGTTTTATCCTGCACCTCGATCTCGATTTCCTTGCCGTTGAGTTCACCGTTGCGCAATTTCTGGCGGAAGGATTCACGCGTGCCTTCGCTGGCGGTGTCGCCGACCAGCGCGTCCAGCACGCGGTTCTCCGCATAGAGTTCAGCCTGCGCGGTGACGGAACGGCGCATCTTGTCGCGCACCATATGAATGGCGATTTCCACCAGATCGCGGATGATCGATTCCACGTCCTTGCCGACATAGCCGACCTCGGTGAATTTCGTCGCTTCGACCTTCAGGAACGGCGCCTGCGCGAGCTTCGCGAGGCGGCGGGCGATTTCGGTCTTGCCGACGCCCGTGGGGCCGATCATCAGGATATTTTTCGGATAGATTTCTTCCTGCAGATCTTTCGGCAGTTGCTGACGGCGCCAGCGGTTGCGCAGGGCGATGGCGACCGCGCGCTTGGCGCTCGCCTGGCCGATGATATGGCGGTCAAGCTCGGATACGATCTCGCGCGGGGTCAGGGTCGGGATGTCGATGATATTTTGCGGGTTGCTCATGATGGGGGAAATCAGCTTTCGCCTATAGCTTTTCAAGCACGATATTATGGTTGGTATAGACGCAGATGTCACCCGCGATCTTCATCGCCTTGCGCGCGATCTCTTCGGCGCTCAGGGGCTGGTCGATCAAGGCGCGGGCGGCGGCCAATGCGTAATTGCCGCCGGAACCGATGCCGATGACGCCGTCTTCCGGCTCCACGACGTCGCCCGTGCCTGTCAGGATCAGCGACGTTTCCTTGTCGCAGACGGCCATCAGCGCTTCGAGGCGGCGCAGATATTTATCCATGCGCCAGTCTTTCGCCAGTTCGACGCAGGCGCGGGTCAATTGCCCCGGATGCGCTTCCAGCTTCGCCTCCAGACGTTCGAATAATGTGAAGGCGTCGGCGGTGGCGCCGGCAAATCCGGCGATGATCTTGCCGTCTTTTCCGAGGCGGCGAATTTTACGGGCATTCGCCTTCAGCACCGTCTGGCCCATCGATACCTGACCGTCGCCAGCGATCACGATATCGCTGCCCTTGCGGACCGCGAGGATGGTGGTGGCGTGCCACTGGCCGAGATAATTATAAGGCGTGTTTTGTTCCGTCATGATCCCTTGGATATAGACGGGTGCCGGTATCAAATCAACCCATTTATATGGAAATATATAAGATGGCTTGCCTTGAAAAAGTCTCCAATCCATATCATCCTGACATTTGACGATTACTCTTGCCCCTTTAGGATTCTTCTATGGAATTTCTCTCCGGCTTTCTCGACAGTCAATTTCTCGGTCAGCCCGCCAGCCTGTGGCTGATTTTTGTAACGGTGATAACCACGCTGCTGGTTCTCGATCTGGGGGTGCTCAACAAGAAAGATCATGTGATCGAAGCATCGGAGAGTCTCCGTCTTGCCGGCATCTATATTTTTATCGCGCTTTTGTTCGGCGTGTGGCTGTGGTGGGAACTCGGGGCCGACGACGGGATGGATTATTATACCGCCTACCTGATCGAGCTTAGCCTCTCTGTCGATAATCTTTTCGTCATGTCGCTGATTTTCACCTATTACGGCGTGCCGCGTGAATACCAGCACCGTGTTTTATTCTGGGGCATTATCGGCGTGATCGTGATGCGGGGCATCATGATCGGGGTGGGGGCCGCGCTCGTGCATAATTTCGAATGGGTGCTGCTGATTTTCGCGGCCTTTCTGGTATTCACCGGGATCAAGATGTTCCTCAGCAAGGATGAGAAGGAAGAAGGCATCGAGGAAAGCCGCTTCATCAAATTCATCCAGAGGCACCTGAAAGTCACCAAATTCCTGCACGGTCATAACTTTTTCGTCCGCGAGAAAAGCATCGATAATCCCAGCGGGGGTTTGCGCGCGACGCCCTTGTTCCTGGCGCTGGTGACGATCGAGATCGCCGACCTGATTTTCGCGGTGGATTCCGTACCGGCGGTGCTGGCGATCACGACCACCACTTTCGTGGTCTACACCTCGAACATCTTCGCCGTCGTGGGCCTGCGGGCGATGTATTTTGCGATTGCGGCGATTATTCACCGTTTCGTTTACATGCAGTATTCGCTGGCGATCATTCTGGTCTTTATCGGTATGAAGGCCTTTTACAGCCATTTCTCGGGCGAGAAAGTGCCGGCCTTCCTGTCGCTGGGCATAACGCTGGCGCTGCTGGCCGGGGGGATTTTCGTATCCATGTGGAAGACCAGCCGGAAGGAAAAAGGGCACGAGGGCGACGCGGGCTAAGGTCTTGATGCTATCCCGAGCGCCCTGAGCGCTTCGTCAATCGGGACGAAGAGATTGAGGCCGATTCCAGCATCGCTCTCCGTGTAACCGGCTACGCTCAACCCCGCAAGATTGCCGTACTGGTCCAGCAACGGGCCGCCGCTGTTGCCGCCGTGGGTTTCGATATCCGCCTGAATGAAATTCTGCTTCGTTCCCAGTACGCGGAAATGGCGGCGATGGGCGCTGACGATCCCGCGCGTGACCGTATCCTGCAACTGCCGCGCCATCGGGGCGCCGATCGCATAGACGTCGGTGCCGACGGCGGGCCAGACCGTCTGTATGGGCAGCGTAGTGATCTTCAGATCGTCCGGAATCTCTTCCAGTTTCAAAAGCGCTACATCGCGCGCGGGGTCGCGGCGCAGGACTTCGGCCACCATTTTATCCGCTTTGCCCGCGCTGACCACGCGCACACGCAGCGCCTCGCCGACGACATGGGCATTGGTCAGAATATGGCCTTCCCGCGTGATGAAGAAACCGGAGCCGTGGCCTGCGCCGCCCTCGATCATCACGGCGACATGGCGGGCCTGTTCCATATGCTGCGCCGCCGGTTGTTTCGAGAGGGGGATATCGTCGATGGAGACATTTTCCCCGGCGTCGAATTTACGGCGCGCTTCATCATGGTTCTTTCTTTTCTGTTGCCATGAATCGCGCGGCGGGCGCTTGCCCTCGATCATCAATGCATGAAAGGCGGTATCGGCTGCCAGATTGTGCGCGGCCATCGAAAAGGCATCGTTGAACATCAGAGCCATGCCTTCGTAATTGGCGTGTTTACGATCGACGTAACCTTCTGTTAGCGTTTTATAAACAGTGGTTTTTCGCAGGGAATCGAAGACGCTCCATTCCACGGCGATATAAAGCTTGCCTTTGTCGCCGTAACGGCGGCTGAAGGCGCTTTCCCACAGGCCCGGCTCCTGATAGCACGCATCCATACGCGCATCGACAATTCTGGCGCCGATCTTGAATTCGGTACGCAGCCAGTCGTCGTCGGCCTCTTCCTCGAACAGGAAATCCTCGCTGCCCGTTACATCGTAACCCAGTCCGGCCATGGTCTGGTAAAAGGCTTTGCGGGCGCTGGGCAGATCGACATTGCTGGTCAGCATCGTACGCTCCGCTTCATAATTGCCGAAGCAGAAATTCATCGCCTGCGATCCATAATTACCGAGATCATGGCCCAGCGGCAGGCGGAAGATAATATTGCTCAGGCGAAAGGGGGCGGGATGGGCGGTTTCCGGAACAGGGCGCGCAGCGCCATATTCAACTTTCTTTACCGGTGCCGCACAGCTGGCGAGCATAAGCAGGCAGAGGCCTGCCATTATTATTATACGCATCGTGTCATCCCTTCAGCGCTTATTTTATGCCGGTTTTGCTATCACGCAATGCACAATCGGGCATTGCCGTAATATCGCGATGCAGCACAGAAAAGAATGAAAATAATGCTGCGGCCTCTGGGGATTTTTCTATTTCTTCATATCTTTTATGATGAAATGGAAGAGAGCACGATATTCTGGAGTATATTATTTGCGTAACGCGTTGCGGGCGTATAGGGGGCATATCACATGAATGACAACCGGCTTAAGAACCTGAAGCCTGTGGCGACGGTGGCACTGGCGACGGCACTGTCTGTTGGCGAGATGCAGGATCTTTGCGATTCCACCGATGCGGCGATTGAAAATGGCGGCGGTTTCGGCTGGGTCAAATTACCGGCGCGCGATATTCTTGAGCGTTACTGGGGCGGCGTGCTGACCATGCCGCAGCGCCGCCTGTTTCTGGCGCGTCTCGACGGCGTGATCTGCGGCACCTGCCAGTTGATGCTGCCGAGCCGCAATAATGAAGCGCAGAGTTTCGCCGTGCACCTGACCGCGCACTTTGTCGCGCCGTGGGCGCGCGGTCACGGTCTGGCCCGCCTGCTGATCGAGGAGGCGGAGAAACAGGCGCTGCGCGAAGGCTTTAAGGTTATAAATCTCGATGTGCGCGAAACGCAGGAAGCGGCGATCCAGCTTTATGAAAGCATGGGATATGAAGCTTTCGGCGCACATCCCCATTACGCGCAGGTGGACGGCAAGATCATCAGGGGCCGTTATTACACCAAGCTGCTGGAGAAGGCGGCATAGCGGACGCTCCCGCCCCTTGTCAAATGGTTAACGCGCTCTAGCTCTTTCTATCAGAGCGTAACCTCCAATACATGACAGAAAGGCAGGGTCATCATGATCCGTGTATTCCCCAGAGAGGATCTGGGCGGATTTAAGAACGATTGGCTTCAATCCAGATTTCATTTCAGCTTCGCCGACTATCACGACGAGAACCGCATGGGTTTCGGTCCCTTGCGCGTGATAAACGACGACCTTATCAAGGCGGGCCGCGGCTTCGATCTGCACCCGCACCGCGATATGGAGATCGTTACCTATGTGCGTACGGGCGCGGTTCATCACCGCGATACGCTGGGCCATAAAGGCAAAACCGGCGCGGGCGCCGTGCAGGTCATGTCGGCGGGCACGGGTATCGCCCATGCCGAGTTTGCCGATCCCGACGACGATACCACGCTGTTCCAGATATGGATTCAGCCGGATCGCCGCGGGCTTCCGCCACGCTGGGCGCAGGCCGCATTCCCGAAAGCCCCGGTCAGCGATTCCCTGAAGCTGCTGGTCACGGGCCGCGCGGACGAGATGGCGGACGATGTCCTGACCATTCATCAGGATGCGGCGATCCATGGCGGCAGTCTTACCAAGGGCACGGCGCTTACGCATAATGTGCGCGGGAAAACGGGCGCTTATGCCGTGATCTCCGCTGGCGAGGTGGAGATCAACGGCACGGTGATGAAGGCGGGAGACGGCGCGGAAATCACGGCGGAACCCCTTCTCAGCATCCGCGGTTTGACCGATGCCGAACTTCTTGTTATCGAAGTATAGGCGCATATATCTAACAAGGAGAGCCGGGCATGACCGCTTCATATGACGACAACAATATATTTGCAAAAATTCTCCGTCAGGAAATTCCCTGCAAACCCGTTTATGAAGACGATCATGTCCTGGCTTTTCCCGATATCGCGCCCAAGGCGCCGGTGCATATTCTTGTGATTCCGAAGGGCAAATATGTGTCTGTCGCGGATTTCGGCGCGCGCGCGACGCCTGAAGAAATCACGGCCTTCTGGCGCGCTGTTTCAAAAATCGCCAGCGATCACGGCGTTGCCGACAGCGGTTTTCGCGCTATCGCCAATACGGGAATCAACGGCGGTCAGGAAGTGCCGCATTTTCATGTTCATATTATTGGCGGGAAAAATCTGGGTGCGATGATCGCTGCCTCCTAGCGCGGGAACGCGATCACGTTCGTATCGAGATATTCTATTGTGCGGCTTTTGTTTTTGATGGGCTTTCCCTCATTGAGAAAGCTTAAAGACGCCAGTTCGTGACCAGCGCGTTCGGCGTGGACGAGCGCCTGTATGGACAGGATATCGCACAGCAGACTTTCCGGCGAATGCGGATCAGCCTGCGCGAGGACCGCATCCAGCAGGGTTGCCAGTTCTTCCAGATCTTCCGGCACCTGATACAGCAAGAGCAAAGCATCTTCATTGGTAAGCGGTGCGGTTTCCGCCATGGAAGAATGCCCGGCCTCGGCCAGCAGGGCTGCGCCATATTCATCGGCCATGCGCGTTGCCGCTATGGCGAGCATGTCCGCAATCGGCGATTTCTGTGCCGCTGTCGCGATATGCTGCGCGCACAGTGCCAGACATAAAAGGCCGGTATCCGGCTGCAATTCGGACAGGCATTCCTGAAGGGCCGCTTCGCAGGCATCGTCCAGTTGTTCGCTGCCGTTCAGGATCATCCGCACCGCGATCGGCACAACGAAGCGGGCCTGTAACGTGGCCAGTTGGTGATCGCTTAGTGATGGTTGCGGCACGCGGATGCGCATGAACGGGTAATCCTCCCTGTCTCTCCAGTGTGGCAGGGATGCGTGAACAAGCGCTTAACGGTGGTTTTTGGTAAGATCGTCCGTTTTAAATATCAAGGGCGGTCTTCACGATGCTTATGCTATTTATAGCAGACAGTCACTTGACTCCTGGTGGCAATCGAGTCCTTGTATCGGTACAATATTAAGAAATATATCAATATTTTATAACTAAAGGAAAAAATGGTCGCCCGCATTAATACAGTTGCCTTTAATGGCGTCGAGGTTCAGGCCGTGGATGTGCAGGTGCAGATCAGTAACGGTTTGCCTGCTTTTACCGTCGTGGGTTTGCCGGACAAGGCGGTGGCGGAATCGCGCGAGCGTGTGCGGGCGGCGCTTCATGCGCTGGGGTTGTCGCTGCCGCCGAAAAGGCTCACCGTCAATCTGGCGCCCGCCGATCTCGCGAAGGAGGGATCGCATTACGATTTGCCGATCGCGCTCGGGCTTCTTGCGGCGATGGAGGTTTTGCCCGCCGATGAACTGCGCGATTGCGTGGTGCTGGGCGAATTGTCGCTGGATGCCGGTATCCGTGCGGTGGCCGGGGTGCTTCCAGCGGCGCTCCATGCGGCGTCTAACGACAACCGCCTGATCTGCCCGGCGGCGTGCGGGTCGGAAGCCGCGTGGGCGGGAGAACTCGATATACTGGCGCCTGGCGATCTGCTGCAACTCATCAATCATATCAAGGGCACGCAGGTGCTGAGCAGGCCGCAGCCGCAGATGGCGGCGGTACGGGCGCAGGGGATCGTTACCGATATTGCGTCAGTACGCGGGCAGGAGACGGCCAAGCGCGCGCTCGAGATCGCCGCGGCGGGCGGGCATAATTTATTGATGATCGGGCCGCCCGGCGCGGGCAAGTCGATGCTGGCATCATGCCTGCCGGGGATATTGCCGCCGCTTTCGCCGCGTGAGGCGCTCGAGGTTTCGATGATCCATTCGCTGGCGGGGTCGCTGCCCGAGGGCGGCCTTATCCAGCAGCGTCCGTTTCGCGCGCCGCATCACTCGGCTTCGCTGCCCGCGCTGGTGGGGGGCGGGCACAAGGCCAGGCCCGGCGAGATATCGCTGGCGCATCGCGGCGTGCTGTTCCTCGACGAACTACCGGAATTCGCGCGTGCCACGCTTGAATCATTGCGCCAGCCGCTGGAGACGGGCGAGGCCACGATCGCGCGCGCCAATCATCATGTGACCTATCCGGCGCGTTTCCAGCTGATCGCGGCGATGAATCCGTGCCGCTGCGGTTATCTCGGCGATCCGGGGCAGGAATGCACCAAGGCACCGAAGTGCGGCGGGGAATATCAGGATAAGTTATCGGGTCCGCTTCTGGACCGCATCGATTTACAGGTGGAGACGGGGGCCGTGTCGATCGCCGATCTCGGCGCGCCGATGCCGCAGAATGAAACGTCGGCGGTTGTCGCCGCGCGCGTGGCGGCCTGCCGCGCGTTCCAGCATGAACGGTATGAGTCGCTGGCGCCCGGCATGGGCTATCTCAACGCGACGATTCCGCCGACGCTGCTGGAGCAGGTGGCGGTTCTGGATGAGGCGGCGCGGGCGCTGCTGCATGAGGCCGCCGACCGCCTGAAGCTCTCGGCCCGGGCCTATCACCGTTTGCTGCGGGTGGCGCGGACCGTTGCGGACATGGAGGCCGTGGTAACGGGGTGCCGCCCGGCAGATGTGATAGCCCGTACGCATATAGCAGAATCAATGGGTTACAGGCGCCTGCGGAATAGCTAGGGCCTTAGTTTGCGGTCCAGGCGTCTACAATTCCATAAAGATTTGAAATTTGGCGTAAAAATAGCTAATATGGTAGGGAATGAAGAGAGTCCTAAAAGCTTTGTTAATATGTGGCTGTTAGGATACAAATAACTCTTAATATAAATAAAGCGAAAGCGTGAGGGACGATTGTCGGCTTTAAAGTCCACATTCAACTGGCAAGGATCGATCGGCGGCGGGCAACTCGTCGGTCGGGATGCTTTGGATGCGGAAGGCTCGGGTCCCGATATAGATTCTTCCAACAGCACACAGACTCAGGTTAAGCCCGATCTGATACAGGTTGTTATGGCGCAGGTTGCGCCACCCGGTCAGGACGCGGCGAACCAGCCGCAAATGAATCAGAAGCAGGTTGAGGCGCAGCGCCAGCTTGATGATCTTCTTTCCCGTCAGCAAAATATGGGTGTGGCCAAAAGTGCAGGCGATGAAGGTGGGGGCGCGCGTATGAAAAGCGCTGCCGATGCGGCTCAACAATTCACGGCGAAGGCTGCAACGCTGGCGGCTACGGCCTCCGGTGCCGATCAGAAACCTTCGACAGCGCCGTCTTTTACACGCGCGGCAACCGGTGTAGCTGTTGGTATAGGCGCTTCGCTGGCTGCGAGTGCTATTTCTCCGACAGCCGGTGCCGCCGTTGCTGCGCTCACAACCGCTTATGACGTCAAGGCAGCGTTCAGCGGTCGTTCGTCCGGACCGTCCAGTTTCAAAACGACAGATTCGAAAGGCCGTGAGACGACGCCCGGTTATGTTTCTACGGCATCTTCTACGCCGGAACAGGCCGCGCCTGTCAGCACGGCTTTCATGAGCAGGATCACCAATGTTCCCGGTGATTTTGACGCGGGCCGTATCGGCCTGACCAGCGAAGGGTTGAACGGTGTTGAAAGCGGGCCGAAGCTCGATATGAAGCAGCTGGAAAAGAGCGTCGCATGGCAGGGTCTGGCCGGTGTGAACCGTAACGGCCTTGAAGTGGCGCTGGCGGGCGGCGAGAAACCGAAGGCCGAGGACGAAAACCTCGATGCCAACATGCCGAAGGCGCCGCTGCCGGGCGTATTCGCGCCGCAGAAGCCTTTGCCGCTGGGCGTCTGATCTTCCTGATGTTATGTCATCTATCTTATTGATTCCGGCGTAAAATTTATGCCGGCTTTAGGGTTGTCTTAATAACCCTGATGCATGATGGTAGAGAGGGCGGCGGCGCAAAGCTTCGGCGATGCGCATCGGTCTTCTCCTGCTAGCGTTTTCCTGCTTTTAAATTCCGAACGAGGCTTCCTTAGCGTGCAATACCATCACGATAGCAAACAGGCACAGATTTACGCGGCGAGCGCGTTCGAGCGCATCGGTAAGGAAGGCCTGTCCGCCACGCCGGACATTTACGAGCTTTGGTATGTTTACTATTCCGGCCAAAGCCCGGAAGTCACACGCGCCATCGACATACTGATCGCCAACCAGCAGAAAGTCACGGAAGACCGCTGCCGGGAACTGTATAACCGCTTCCTGAGCGACAACAAGAACGAGGAACTGGTGCGCCGCGCCGGGGACGAAATCAACTCGACCATTCGCAGCGTGACGGGCGTGGTGCGCGACGTGAAAGCCGCGACCGAGGAATACAGCACCAATCTTGAAGGGGTAACATCCAAGATCGCCACGACATCATCGCCGCAGGAATTGCAAAAGGTGCTCTCCAGCATCGTCTCCGAAACGAAAGAGATGCTGGAACGCAACAAGACGCTGGAACTGGAACTGGATAAATCCTCTCACGTCATGGAGGAATTGCAGCGCGATCTTGAGAATGTGCGCCGCGAGGCCATGACCGACGGCCTGACCAACCTCGCGAACCGCAAGGCGTTCGATAACGAACTGCGCCGCATCGCCGAGGAGGCGACCGTGACGGAGGGCACGTTCGCGCTGCTGATGGTCGATATCGATTACTTCAAAAGTTTCAATGACAATTTCGGGCACCAGGTGGGGGATCAGGTGCTGCGCCTCGTCGCACGCACGCTGACCGACGGTGTGAAGGGCCGTGACGTGGCCGCCCGCTACGGCGGCGAGGAGTTCGCAATCATCCTGCCGGATACGAATTTGCAGGCGGCGGTTACCGTCGGCAACGCGCTGCGCAAAGCCGTGGCGACCAAGGATGTCGTCAATCGCAACACAGGCGACAAGCTGGGGCGCATTACCATGTCCGTCGGTTGCGCCGAATTCGCGCCGGGCGAGAATTTGCAGGACCTGATCGAACGCGCCGACGCCGCGCTTTATACCGCCAAACATAATGGCCGCAACCAGGTGGCGGCGGCCCCCACTCCGGGCAGGAAACAGAAGAAAGAACTGGCTTAACGCTTGTCCTTTCGCGGGCGGCCCTTTATCTATGGAGGGATGCAAGCGATACATTCTTCCGATATGGATACCCCCCCTTATTTACAGGGCCTGAACGATCCCCAGCGTGAGGCGGTGATGACGGTCGACGGGCCGGTGCTGGTGCTGGCGGGGGCGGGCACGGGGAAGACGCGCGCGCTGACCACGCGGCTGGCGCATATCCTGCACAGCGGCAAGGCGTTTCCCTCGCAGGTTCTGGCGGTGACCTTCACCAATAAAGCGGCGCAGGAAATGCGCCAGCGCGTTTCGCACCTGCTGGGCGGGCAGCCTGTCGAGGGCTGGTGGCTCGGGACGTTTCACGCGCTGGCGGCGCGGATGCTGCGCCGCCATGCGGCACTTGCGGGCCTGACGTCGAATTTCACCATCATCGATCCCGACGATCAGGTGCGCCTGCTCAAGCAATTGATGGAGAGCGAGGGTATCGATACCAAGAAATGGGCGCCCAAAGCGATGATCGGCATCATCGATCGCTGGAAGGATAAAGGGCTGGGATTCGACGAAGCCGATCCGCGTGACGCCGGTGACGCGGCGGGCGGGCGCATGGGGTTTTTGTACCGCCTGTATCAGGAGCGGCTTAAGACCGTGAACGCCTGCGATTTCGGCGATCTTCTGCTGCATATGATCCGTATCCTGCGCGATCCGCGGCATCAGGATGTGCTGGCCGGTTATCATCGCCTTTTCCGCTATATCCTCGTCGATGAATATCAGGATACCAACGTGGCGCAGTATATGTGGCTGCGGCTGCTGGCGCGCGGGTCGGGGAATATCTGCTGCGTCGGCGACGACGATCAGTCGATCTATGGCTGGCGCGGGGCGGAGATCGGGAACATCCTGCGTTTCGAGAAGGATTTTCCGGGCGCGAAGATTATCAGGCTGGAACAGAATTACCGTTCGACCGGACATATACTGGGCGCCGCCGGGGGCGTGATCGCGCATAACGAAGATCGCCTGGGCAAGACATTGTGGTCCGCGTCCGATGGCGGCGAGAAAGTCGTGGTGCGCGGCCTGTGGGACGGACCCGCCGAGGCGCGCTATGTCGGCGAAGAAATCGAGGCGTTGCAGCACCGCAAATACAGCTTGAAAGACATGGCGGTGCTGGTGCGCACGGGTTTCCAGACGCGCGAGTTCGAAGAGCGTTTTATCCAGCTGGGCCTGTCTTACAAGGTTGTGGGCGGCCAGCGTTTTTATGAACGTCAGGAAATTCGCGACGCGCTCGCTTACCTGCGCGTGGTGGCGCAACCGGCGGACGATCTGGCGCTGGAGCGCATTATCAACGTGCCCAAGCGCGGCATCGGCGATACGACGGTTCAGATGCTTCACAAGATCGCGCGCGGTAAGGACATAAGCCTTTATGCAACCATCCAGCAGCTTCTGGATACGGATGAACTGAAGCCGAAGGTGAAGGGCGCTTTATCCGCCGTTATCGGCAACTTTGAGCGCTGGCGCTCGCTGGCATCGACGACGGAACATACGGTGCTGGCGGGCCAGATCCTCGACGAGTCCGGTTATATCGCCATGTGGCAGGGGGATAAATCACCCGATGCGCCGGGGCGCGTCGAGAACCTGAAAGAACTGATCGCCGGGATGGGCGAATATGAAAGCCTGCCGGAATTCCTGGAGCATGTGGCGCTGGTGCTGGAACGTAACGACAATGACAGCGACGATGCCGTCTCGATCATGACGCTGCACGGGGCCAAGGGGCTGGAATTCAAGATCGTGTTCCTGCCGGGGTGGGAGGAAGGCCTGTTCCCCTCCCAGCGCAGCATGGATGAAAACGGCATGAAGGGGCTGGAGGAAGAGCGCCGCCTTGCCTATGTCGGGCTGACGCGCGCGCGGGAGCGGGCTTATGTCTCCTACGCCGCCAACCGCCAGATGTACGGCAACTGGGTCAGCGCCATTCCCTCGCGTTTCGTCGATGAACTGCCGGAAGAGCATATCGAGTCGTCGAGCGCGCAAGGCACCTATAACGCGGGGCGGTCCCCGCACTGGGATTCGTCAGGCGCTCTGCCTTCCGTGCGGGTGCGTCCGCAGGGGATTTCCTATTCCAACCTCGATCGTCCGTTGCCGCAGGATGCCTATGCCCGGGGCGTGCGCGTCAGCCATGAAAAATTCGGGGAAGGCACGGTCATCAATGTCGATGGCAACAAGCTGGATATCGCGTTCGACCGGGGCGGCATGAAACGGGTGATGGATAGTTTCGTTACGCGCATAAATTAACGATTATGTCCAATTTCCCGCGGGGAGGGACGGGGCGGCGGAAACGCTGGACGGAGCGGGTTCGGCTGGTATAGTGGGGGCAGTTTTTTCAGGAGCGGGCTTATGACTATCAAACGCAAAATCGTTACCATTTTCGGCGGTTCCGGTTTTATTGGCCGTCATGTCGTCAAGTATCTGGCGGCGGAAGGTTATGCGGTCAAGGTGGCGTCGCGCATCCCCGAGGCGGCGCATTTCCTGAAGACGAACGGCGCGGTCGGCCAGATCGTGCCGGTGCCCTGCGATTACACCGATCCCGCGAGCCTGCGCGAAGCGATCGCGGGCGCCGATATCGTGATTAATTGCGTGGGCATCCTCTACCAGACGCGCCGGAACGGGTTCCGCCGCATCCATGCCGAACTGCCGGGCATGATCGCCGAAGCGGCGGCGCGCGAGAACGTGGCGCGTTTCGTCCATATCTCGGCGCTGGGTGCTGGCAGGGGCCGCGCGCAATACGCCCAGACCAAAAAAGCGGGGGAGGACGCGGTGCTGGCTGCCTGCCCGTGGGCGACGATCTTGCGCCCGAGCGTGGTTTTCGGCCCGGAAGATAATTTCTTCAATATGTTCGCGCGTCTTTCGCGTTTTGCGCCGGTGATGCCGCTGATCGGTGGCGGTAAGACGAAATTCCAGCCGGTTTACGTGGGCGACGTGGCGCACGCGGTGATGGCGGCGGTGATGCTGCCGCCTTTCGGCGAAGCCGATCCGCGCGGGAAGGTTTACGAGCTGGGTGGTCCGGAGATTGTCGATTTCCGCGAGATATACCGGATGCTGTTCAAATTCACCAACCGCCGCCGCCGTCTAGTGCGGGTGCCGTTCTGGCTCATGAAGGTCAAGGCTTTCTTCCTGTCACTGCTGCCGCGTCCGTTGCTGACACCGGATCAGGTTGAAAGCCTGAAAACGGATAACGTCGTCAGCCCAGATGCGCTGACGCTGGCGCATCTCGGAATCGCGCCGACGGGCATGGGGCTGATATTGCCGTCCTATCTTGAGGCGTATCGTACAGGCGGACGTTTTGCCGACAAGAAAACGGCCTGAAATTGCCGCATTCATAGGGAATATTGAACCATCATGAAAAGATATATCGCTGTTTTTATTCTGCTCCTGAGCGTTCTGGCGGTTGCGCCGGCGGCGCAGGCCGCCCGTACGGAAACCATTGCCGCCGTCGTCAACAACGACGCGATCACGGCTACGGATGTCGATGAGCGTTTGCGTTTGCTGATGATTTCATCGGGCATTCCCGACTCCCAGGAAACGCGCGAACGTCTGTTGCCGCAGGTGATGAATATCCTGATCGAAGAGCAACTGATGATACAGGAAGCGCAGCGCAACGATATCGCCGTGACGCCGGAGGAAATCGAGAAAGGTTTCGCCAAGCTTGCCGAGCAGAACGGCATGGAGCCTGCCAAGTTCCGCGAGGTCGTGCGCCGGAGCGGCGTGCCGACCCGCGCCATGGATCGGCAGATCAAGGCCCAGATCGCGTGGGGCCGCGTGGTGCAGCAGAAAATAAGACCGACCGTTTCCGTCAACGATCTCGAAGTAGACAGCATGATCGAGCGTTTGCGCCGGAATATCGGCAAGGATGAATATCTGGTCGCCGAGATTTTCCTGCCGGTGGAGAATCCGTCCGAGCAGGCGCAGGTCAGCCAGCTTGCTTCCAAGCTTACGCGTGAACTGTTGCAGGGTAAGGTGCCGTTTCCGCGCGTGGCGGCACAATTTTCGCAGTCCGCCAGCTCCAAGCGCGGCGGCGATATGGGCTGGGTCGAGGGCGACCAGTTTCCCGCCGAGATTGAAGAGGTGCTGGCGCGCATGAACGAGGGCGACCTGAGCGAGCCGATCAAGACGCTGGCGGGTTATTACATCGTGACCCTGCGCAAGAAACGCACGATCACGGAAGAAAGCATTCCTTCGCGCGATGAATTGTTTTATCGCATGGGTACGGAACGGCTGGAGCGCGCGCAGCGCAGCCATTTGCTGAACCTGAAATCCAGCGCGTTCGTCGAGCGCCGCGTGTAACCGGTTTGCCTACGGATATCGCCGCCGCCATCGATGCCCTGCCGCCGCTCCGCGAAGTGATTACGGCGCATGAGTTGCGTGCGACCAAGGCGCTGGGGCAGAATTTCCTTCTCGATCGCAATATCACGGATAAAATCGCGCGGCAGGCGGGCGATATGGCGGCGCATACCGTGATCGAGATCGGTCCGGGGCCGGGCGGCCTGACGCGCAGTCTGTTGCGCGCGGGCGCGGGTAAGGTCGTCGCCATCGAATTCGACCGGCGCGCGGTCGATGCCCTGCAAAGTCTCGTGGCGGTTTCGCAAGGCCGCCTGCAAGTCATTCACGGCGATGCGCTGGCAGCGGATATCGGGGCGCTGGTTCCGCAAGGCCCGCGCATGATTATTGCCAACCTGCCTTATAATATCGCAACGCCGCTGGTGATCGGCTGGCTGATGCGGATTCGTGACGATCCCGCCTTTGCCGATCTCATGCTGTTGATGTTCCAGCGCGAAGTCGCCGACCGCCTGACAGCCCCCGCAGGGGGGAAGGCTTATGGCCGTCTGGGCGTGGCGGCGCAATGGCTTTGCGAAGTCAGGCGGGCCTATGATCTGCCGGCGTCCGCTTTTACGCCGCCGCCCAAAGTGGCTTCGGCTGTCGTGCGTTTCAAGCCGCTTATTCACGATAAGCCGCCGCCCGCTTTCGAATCTCTGGAGAAGATCACGGCGGCGGCGTTTGGCCAGCGGCGCAAAATGCTGCGTTCTTCCCTCGGGGAATACGCGCCCTTGCTGGCAATGACCGGCATTCGCGGCGATTTGCGGGCGGAGCAATTGCCGGTAGCCGATTTCATCCGTCTGGCGCAGGCGCTGGAAAGCGTTGCGCTGAGACATTAACCGTTCATTCAACGGCAGAATTTTCAGCCATGCCAAAGCTTCCCTCTGCTTTCCTGTGCTTTGCCCATGCGGGGCGGTGCACCTTTTCTGGTTAATGGGCTTGGGTTTCGAGAAACTCCCTGCCGTTTACCGCCGTATCTTTTTTAGGAAACAACTTGTAGAGCGCGGGTAAGACCAGGAGGGTCAAGGCCGTTGCCGTGATAAGCCCGCCGATCACGACCGTCGCCAGCGGCTTTTGCACTTCCGCGCCGGTGCCGGTGGCAAGGGCCATCGGCACGAAGCCGAGCGAGGCCACAAGCGCG
Source organism: uncultured Alphaproteobacteria bacterium (assembly GCA_934538895.1). Classification (GTDB taxonomy): domain Bacteria; phylum Pseudomonadota; class Alphaproteobacteria; order Micavibrionales; family Micavibrionaceae; genus Micavibrio_C. Next base: position 142 of record CAKTCH010000004.1, on the reverse strand, counting down.
GTCATGAGAACGGGCCGCAGGCGCGTGAGCGCGCCTTGCAGAACCGCCTCGCGCACTGCCAAGCCTTTGGCGACAAGATGATTGATATAGGTAATCATCACCAGGCCGTTTAGAACGGCAATGCCGGACAGGGCGATGAACC
>CAKTCH010000003.1 GCA_934538895.1 uncultured Alphaproteobacteria bacterium | reverse complement strand
CCGTAACGACATAGCCGCCCCAACCGCGGGAAAAATCCTGATCGCCGACCTTATAGCCGACTTCTTGCTCAACGTTACTCATGAAACGGACACCTTTCGGAAGTTATTCTTCAATGATTCAACAAGAATTTTGTATGTAAAATACAAAATTCACTTTTAGTAAGTCTTTACTTGCTGGTGCCGGTTCAGTAGCAAATTCACAGTGCCTCAGGCAAGGAAATTGAAGAAGCGCCCGGCCCGAGAGGCGGCATAGCTTGCCAGCGGCAACGTCTTGTAAATTACCGTATCGCCCCGATCAAATGCATCGTTGAAAGGTCAAGATCCGCCGCGTCGCCGGATTTGATCGCGGGAGTGATGGCCTTCGCCAGTTTCTTGCCCAGCTCGACGCCCGGCTGGTCGAAGCTGTTGAGGCCCCAGACGATCCCCTGCACAAAGACCTTGTGTTCATACGCCGCCAGCAGCAAGCCGAGATGATAAGGATCGAGTTGCGGCAATAAAATAGTGGTTGAGGGGCGGTTGCCGGAGAAGACGCGGCTGGCATCCCCTTGCGCTTCCGCCAGAGTCTGGCCGATGGCCAGCGCGCGCGACTGGGCGAAGCAGTTCGCCAGCAGGCTGACATGGTTGTCCCGCAGATCATGGTCCGGTTTCTTCACGGCGATGAAATCCGCCGGGATGATCTCGCCCTGATGCACGAGCTGCATGAAGGAATGCTGGCTGTCGGTGCCCGGTTCACCGAAGATCACGGGGCCTGCCGCGACATCCAGCGCGTTGCCGTCACGATCCACGGATTTGCCGTTCGATTCCATATCCATCTGCTGGATAAATTTGGCCAGACGCGCCAGGCGCTGGTCATAGGGCAGCAGCAGATGCGCGGGATATTGCCAGATATTGCGGTACCACACGCCGATCATGCCCATCAGCACGGGAATATTCCTGTCCAGCGGCGCGGTCCTGAAATGTTCGTCCATGGCGTGCGCGCCCGCCAGCAGGCGTTCGAAATGGCGCGGCCCGACCGCGATCATCACCGGCAGGCCGATGGCCGACCATAGCGAATAGCGCCCGCCGACCCAGTCGGCGAAGCCGAATATATGCGCTTCCGGCACGCCGAAGGCTTTTGCCTTGTCGGTCGCGACCGACAAGGCCGCCATCCGCGCCCCCGCCTTGTCCGCGCCCAGCGCCGCCACCAGCCAGTCGCGCGCCACATGGGCGTTCAGCATGGTTTCCTCGGTGGTGAAGGTCTTGGACGCGATCACCACCAGCGTATTCTCCGGCTTCAGCCCTTGCAGCGTGCGGCTGATGACATGGCCGTCCACGTTGGAGACAAAATGGATGCGCGGGCCGTCGTGACAATCCTGCAACGCTTCGGTTACGAAACGCGGCCCCAGATCGGAACCGCCGATGCCGATGCTGACCACGTCGGTAATGTTTTCGTCCGCGCGGATTTTGTCGGCGAACGCGGCCATGCGCGCTCTCATTTCATGAACGCCGTCCATGACATCGACACCGTCCACGCGTATATCCGCGTCCCGCGGCGCGCGCAGGGCCACATGCAGAACGGCGCGGCCTTCCGTATTGTTGACAGGCGCGCCCGCGAACATTTTATCGCGCCAGCCCGCGACATCGCGGTCACGCGCCAGATTCATCAAATGCGTTATCGTGTCCGCCGTCACCAGATGCTTGGAAAAATCGAACAGCGCCTCCCCCAGCGATAGCGACAACGCCTGATAACGCGTTTCGTCCGCCAGCGCCGCGCGCAGGCTGAAAGAGGAGAATTCTTTGTGATGTTGCGCCAGTGCCGCAAAGCCTGGCTGATCTTTCAGCGTCATGTCCGTTCCTTATATTTAAGTAAGCTTATCCCTAGGCCGCTTCATCAGCGCGCCATAACCATGCGGCGCCGCGCACGCCCGATGAATCACCATGGCGCGCCGGCGCCAGGGCCGTATTAACCTTGTCAGAGAAGACATAGCGCCCCCAGATATGCGGCAGCTTTTCGTAAAGCTCATCCACATTGCTCATCCCGCCGCCCAGAACGACGATATCGGGGTCAACGATGTTAATGACCGCCGCCAGACCGCGCGCCAGACGATCGATATAACGCGTCAGCGCGGCAACTGCCTGGGGTTCGCCCGTTCTCGATTGCGCGATAATATCGTGCGTGGACAAGGATTCGCCTGTCACGCGCGCGTAATCGTTCTTGAATCCGGTGCCTGGAATCCATGTCTCCAGACAGCCCCGGCGGCCGCAGTAACACAGCGGTCCGGGATATTCGGCTACAGTCGCATCCCCGGTGAAATATTGATCCAATGTATCGGAAACACCGGGCGCCGTTTCGAACCGCGCATATAAGGACGCGGCGTCGGGATGATAAACGCTTGGGTAGGATAAGGGATTGTGCCCCCATTCGCCGGCGATGCCGTTGATGCCGGAAACCGCGCGGCCATCGATCGCAAGGCCCGCGCCGCAACCCGTACCGATAATCGCGGCAAAGACGACGGGTTTGCCGGCGCCCGCACCGTCCGTCGCTTCGGAAACAGCCAGACAGTTCGCATCGTTTTCCATGCGCACCGGGCGGCCCAGCGCCGCCGCCAGATCCTTATCGAGCGGCTGGCCGTTCAACCATGTGCTATTGGCATTCTTTACCAATCCCGTGTCGCGCGACACCGTGCCGGGGATACCGACCCCTACCGTGCCCTTTTGCCCCAGCGTTGATTCAGCTTGCTCCACCAGTGCACAGATCGTGGTGATCGTCGCTTGATAATCGCCCTTCTTCGTGGGAACGCGATGGCGATACAGCTCTTTACCGTTTTTTTGATCCAGACAGACAATTTCCGTCTTGGTGCCACCAAGATCGATACCAATACGCATGACGAGGAACCAGTTTCTTTAAGGAATGAGTTGCTTACAAAGTGCCTTTAACTGCAGGGGATTGTGAGCGTGATAATGCGCCGCCGGAACGGTGTAAACAGGATCATCCACAATCTGAATCACGGTGGAACCCGCCGCCAGCGCTGCCGCCGTCCCGGAACCGCTATCTTCAAGCACGAGACAACTGGCCGGATCGACATGAAGGCGCTCCGCGGCCATCAAATAGGGGTCCGGCATCGGCTTGATGCTGCGCCCGGCCCTTTCCACATCGGTGGCCGTCATAACGAATTCCATAAATTTATCGCACTTCGTTGCCACCAGATTCGAGGCGGCTATATCAGACGGTGAATTGGTAACGGCGGCGATTTTGATGCCGCGCCCTTGAATATGAAGGAAGCTTTCCATTATCCCCTCGCGCGCCACCACTTCAAAAGAACGGCGTAAATAGCCACACTTGACTTCATCAACGAAATCCCGCACGCCGATCTTGAATGCGCTGAATTTTTTTGCGAGCCAGCCATGGATAAAATGATCGCTGGTGCCCGCCAGAACCAGCCAGTCCTGCGGCAGGATCTGTCCGCCATGGGCCGTTGCAACGCTCTCAAGAACATTGCGATTGCGCTTTTCGCAATCGGCTACGGTACCATCGATATCAACAAGAAGGGCTTTAAATCGCTTCATTCTCAACCTTTGATGCTGTGGATGTGGCGCACACTATCCTTAGATGGGGCTTAAAAGCAAGATTTAAGATATTGTTACGCCAAAGAAACATTCCGGGAATTCCCGGCGGCGGCGTTTTATAGTTCCATGCGCGTGATCTGGTTATTCTTAAGGCTCAGGCCGATCCGGCCGTCCATCAGCCTGCGCGCGACCTGGCCGAAGATTTCATGGCGCCAGCCTGTCGTCAGCGGCTGCTCCTTGTCCGGAGCGATGATGAAGGCTTCCAGATCTTCGCCGTTCGCCACCAGTTTCGTCGCCACGCCATGCTCGGCGCACTGGATACGCAGCAGCATTTTCAGCATTTCGAGCGTCGGTGTCAGGTCGGCGGGGAATTTCGGCTTGCGCACAACGTGCGGGCAATCTTTGGGCGGTGTGGCCAGCCCTTTGGCGACGGCCTCCAGCAGGCCCCGGCCCAGCTTGCCGCGCGCGAAATCGGCGGACAGACCGCGTATCTTGCCCAGTTCCTCCGGCGTTTCCGGCGGGTGTACGGCGATGTCGGCCAGCACTTCGTCTTTCACGATGCGCTGGCGCGGCACGTCGCGGCCTTGCGCCTCGCGCTCGCGCCAGGCCGCCACTGCGCGCAGCAGCGCCAGCACCTTGGGCTTGTCGGTGCGCACCTTGATGCGCTCCCACGCGTTTTCAGGCAAATTCTCGTAAGTCTCGCCGCTTTCGAGGATTCTCATTTCCTGTTCCAGCCATGTGGTGCGGCCCGTTTCCTTCAATTGCGCGGCGAGGCCTTCATAGATATCGCGCAGATACGTCACGTCATCCAGCGCGTAAACCAGCTGCTTCTTCGAAAGCGGGCGGCGCGACCAGTCGGTGAACTGCGCGCCCTTGTCCAGATGCACGCCGCAAATCTCCGCTACCAGCGCGTAATAACCGACGGACTCGCCGAAGCCGCACACCATCGCCGCCACCTGGGTATCGAAAATCGGGTGTGGCACCTTGCCCATCAGGTTGTAGAAAATCTCGAGATCCTGACGCGCGGCATGAAAGACCTTCAGAATGTTTTCATCCGACATCAGGCTGAAAAGCGGCGCAAGGTCGATGCCGTCCATCAGCGGGTCGATCGCCTTCGGCTCCCCGCCGGGGCTGGCCACCTGAATCAGGCACAGTTGCGGGTAATAGGTCTTGTCGCGCAGAAATTCCGTATCGACGGTAAAATAAGGCCCCTTCACCAGTTCGGCGCACAGGGCGTTCAGTTCGGTCTGGTTAGCGACGATGCCGGCGTTTTTTTCACTCATGAGCACCTTTATATCGCCCAGACGCCGCTTAATGCCATGACTTTATAGGGAAAGCGGCGAAAAAATAGCTCACCCTTGTTTTATATGTAAATTATCGGTACAGTTACGGTACGAGCGTTAGACGTGCTGCTGAACGTGGCGGCGCTGGACGCGACGCTTGATTCCTCATCTCTTCCAGAAGGGCTAAATCGTAGCGGAACACCTTTTCAAATCGTGAGCGCAGGTCAGAGAGCAAAGCGTGTTCACCTTCCATGACCTTCTTGAAATGGGGTGGCAGACCCATAGCCGATTCCGGTGCGGCAAGGATACGCGGCATATCGACATCGCAAAGCGTAATGAGCCGTTTATGCACACAGGCTGCGCTTAAGGCTACACAAGAGAGGCCCGCGCTATCCTTCTGCCCGATGCAACCATTCTCGTCGGTATGCTCGCGGTGGAAACCCAGATATTCCCTCAGTTTGTCCCGCACCGGTTTCGCCACTTCCTGTATGGTCATATCGGCGCGGCTGTCGGCGTGAAAATTATGGCCGTCCTTCCGGCGCTCAAGCCGCATAGATTCTCAAATGAATCGTACAGGCTCTCGAGAGCCTTTTGTTGCGGGCCAGCCATGGCGCTTCTCCTGTCCTTTATCGTGGTGGATGTCATTATATTTCATATTCCGTAAAATAAAAGCAAAATATTTCACGGCAAAGCCCGCAGCCTCGTTTTACTTACAGCCAAGTTTCTCTTGGCTTTCGGCTGATGCCGCCTGTATAACGAAAGCCGCTTTATTCACGTAAATACAAGGGTTTTCGACCATGCACGCCTATCGCACCCATAAATGCGCCGACCTCCGTAAAGAAGACGCGGGCCAGACCGTCAAGCTCTCGGGCTGGATACACCGCAAGCGCGACCATGGCGGGGTGCTGTTCATCGATCTGCGCGACACCACCGGCCTGACCCAGTGCGTCATCGACCAGGACAGCCCGCTGCTGGCCGAAGTCGAAAAATGCCGCCCCGAGTCCGTGATCACCGTCACGGGCCGCGTGAAAATCCGTCATGAAGGCACGGCGAACGCCGAACTCGCCACCGGCGATATCGAAGTCTATATCGACGACATGGCCGTGCAGTCCCATGCCGAGGTGCTGCCGCTGCAAGTGGCCGATGGCGACGCCGCCGGCGAAGACGTGCGGCTGAAATACCGCTTCCTCGACCTGCGCCGCGAAGACATGCATAAACGCATCCGCCTGCGTAACAACATTATCCGCTCAATGCGCCAGCGCATGTGGGATCAGGGTTTTCAGGAATTCAACACCCCGATCCTCACGGCCTCCTCCCCGGAAGGCGCGCGCGACTATCTGGTGCCCTCGCGCCTGCATCCGGGCAAATTCTACGCGCTGCCGCAGGCGCCGCAGCAGTTCAAGCAATTGCTGATGGTGTCCGGTTTCGACCGTTACTTCCAGATCGCACCGTGCTTCCGCGACGAGGATGGCCGCGCCGACCGCCTCGCCGAATTCTACCAGCTCGACATGGAAATGAGCTTCGTGCAGCAGGAGGACATCTTCGCCACCATGACGCCGGTGATCGACGGCATCTTCAAGGAATTCGCCGACTGGACCGGCACGCCGCACCGCGTCGAATGGCTGCCGCACATGAAGTACAACGACGCGATCCTGAAATACGGCTCGGACAAGCCGGACATGCGCAACCCGCTGGTCATCACCGATGTGACATCCGTATTTGAACGTTCCGACGTAGAATTTAAAGCATTCAAAGGCGGTACTGTAAGAGCCATTAAAGTTGAGAATGTTATAGATCAGCCACGCAGCTTCTTTGATAAGCTGAATAGCTGGGCCCAATCAGAAGGGGCCCCAGGAATGGGCTATATTGCTGTAGATGACTTCATGTATGAGGGGGAACAACCTAAGTTTGAACCTTATATCGTGAGAGAATTTCAAGAGCAGCATGGAACATGGCTTGCTAAAGTGGTTGATAATTTCAAGGGCCCAATAGCAAAATTCTTAACGACTGAAGCAAGATTAGAGCTTTGCAAGCTAACGGGTCTGGGATCGCGAGACGCTGTTTTCTTTATCTTTGATAAAAACGAGAATAAGGCCGCTAAATTTTCTGGTCGCGCGCGCGATAGAATCTGTGATGACATGGATCTCCGCGAGAAAGGCGTTTACAAATTCTTCTGGCTGGTCGATTTCCCGATGTTCGAGATGGACGAGAAAACCGGCAAGATCGATTTCTCGCACAATCCGTTCTCTATGCCGCAAGGCGGCCTCGACGCGTTGACCAATCAAGACCCGTTGACCGTCATGGCGACGCAGTATGACTGCGTTTGTAACGGTTTCGAACTGGCGTCGGGCGGCATCCGCAACCACCATGCCGACGTGATGGAAAAGGCCTTCGCCATCGCCGGTTACGACCGCGAAGTGCTGGAGAAGAAATTCGGCGGGATGCTGGACGCGTTCCGCTTCGGCGCCCCCCCGCACGGCGGCTGCGCCTTCGGCATCGACCGCATCGTCATGATCCTCGCCAACGAGCCGAACCTGCGCGAAGTTTATGCGTTCGTCATGAACGGCGCCTATGAAGACCCGATGATGGGCGCCCCGACCGACCCGACCCCGCAACAACTCAAAGACCTGCATCTGAAAGTCGTGCTGCCGATCAAGGTGGAGGCCGTGGAAAAGAAGGCGGTGTGATAAAGTTCTCGGCACGAAGAATCGATACATTATAAATAACAATGTTATTCCCGCGCAGGCGGGGATGACGATACAGAAGAAAGAAGAATGATCGAAGCAGCGAACTTCCTCCCTTATCTCCCCGGCACATGGCATGTTGATCGTCAGATCCATGTGAGGGGGCGCGCGGATAGCAAGTTTCAGGGGCTGGCGCATATCCGCCCGACCGATATGCGCGGGACGTTTAGTTATCATGAAGAGGGCCGCTTCGTCGGCGAAGACGTCAAGATCGAGAGCTATCGCGATTATCTCTATAAAGTGAAGGGCGGCATACTGACGATCCTGTTCGCCGACACGCACCGCATGGGCGAGCATTACGTGACGCTCGATTTCTCAGGCGGCGTCACCGCGGAGGATACGTATCTATGCGACGACGATATATACGGTCATATTTTCGAGATTATCAACGGCGACCATTTCAGCACCGAGACGGCCGTATCCGGTCCGGAAAAAGATTACCGGCTCATCACGCATTACCGGCGCCTGTAAAGCCCCCTGTCACTGGCTTAATAAAGTATTCCCCACTAAAGCGGGGAATGACAAAAGATCGTATTATTACAGCAAGGTTGTACCTCTAACGTGACAGATATTGTTTCAGGCCGCCTTCGATCTGGGCGCAGGACTTGCTCTTGTCCATGCACATGACCGGTGCCACCAGCATCTGGAAATGGTCGAGGTCGGGCGATATTTTCGTCTGGTCGGCGAGGTCGGAAATAGTATTGGCGCATTCCACGAAAGCGCTGCGCATGGCGGCGGCGGGGAAAGCCTGTTCACGGTGCGCCGTGGACGCCGCACAATGCTGTTTCAGCGTTTCGGCCTGCGCCTCGCGTTTCGCCTTTTGCAGGACCGCGCCGTAATTCGACACCAGCGTAAAATTGGATTGCGAAACCGCCGTCAGGCAGGCGGGGCTTTCCCATGCGCCGGGGCAAACGGCGGCGATGCTTTGCGCGGCCTGCGTCGCGGTCTGCGAAGCCGCCTCAGCGGCGAGCGCCGCGATCAGATATCTGTTCATTATAAGCACACCTTCTCCAGAAAGATTGAAAACCCAGGATAACAACGACGATACAGGATTATCGTTCCGCTGGCAAAATATCTTCCGGCGGGAAGATAGGCCCGGACAGCGTTTGGGGGTCGCTATCCGGGCCGGGGGAATTCGCCTGCCGTGGGGTTTGGGTTCACGGTTAGGAGCGGCAGGCGAAAAACTTCATGGCGGAACCTTTACATACCGGCGGCGTGCTCCGCCGGGGCGGCGGTTTCCACAAGGCTCTTGCGCGCCTCTTTCTGTTCATACAGCCCGGCATCGGCGGCGCTGAAAATCGCTTCCGCCGTGTCGCCCGCGCCGAAGCCCTTCAGCCCGAGGCTGGCCCGTACGGGAATTTCTTCGCCGTACCAGGCCAGCGACAGGTTGTTCAGCTTCCAGCCTATGTTTTGCGCACGGGCGGCCGCGTCACTTTTCGTCGCGTGGGAGAGGAGCAGCACGAATTCATCGCCACCCAGACGCGCCGCCGCGTCCATCGCGCGGATCTCGGCCCGCAGCGTCCGGCCCACCAGGCGCAGGGCGGCATCGCCCGCCAGATGGCCGTAGGTGTCGTTGATATTCTTGAAATTGTCGAGGTCGATCAGCACCAGCAAACCGCCCTTGACGAGGCCGCGGCTGCAGCGCTCGATCTCGCCGTTGAACGCGTCGTAAAAACCGCGGCGGTTCAGCATTCCGGTCAGTTCGTCGGTGGTGGCCGCCTTCTCCAGCTGGCGGATGCGTTTTTCCTGAGAGAAGATCACATCTTCCGCGTGCTCGATCATGTCGTGAGCCTGCTTGAGCAAAGCCAGCGTCGCCCCCATACTGCGTTCCCAGCCGTCTTTCTCGCGGGCATGTTGCTCCAGCGCTTCGAACAAAGGCCGGGCGTTGCCGCCCTTATATTCGGTTTTGTACGCGCCGTTCCCGCGGGTGCGCGTCTTTGCCTTTGCGATCGCGGGCAGAGTCATGCCGATCAGCGCCGTACCGTGGCCGACCGCCGCCGCTGTTATGATCTCTCTGTGGTCGATGATGTCTGTCGTCATTTGAAAACCCCGAACTACGCAAAGTTTCTTGTTCAAGGCGACCGGCCCGCTTGCCCCGGGCTCTGGCCGCCACACCCTGAAACAAGACATTGCGAGGGCCATGCCATTCTTCCGATCTATAAAATATTATTATTTTTCAGATATTTACAGCTTGCAATGCTTTGCCCGGCGACCAGAGAGGCCCCTGCCCTTTCCTGCCCTGCGATCAAACTTGCCTAGTCAAAAATGCCGTCCCCTCTACCTCTGAACGCTTGCATGGCATATATTGTTATGACAGGTGGCGGCGTTTCCGGGCTGAGTATCCATGTCTCTTACTTATAAAAGTGCGATTCTGATAGCGGGCCTGCTGGCAGCAGCGGCGTTTCCGGCGCAGGCCGAACGGCTGGACAAGACCGGGCGCGCGGCGCTGGCCGGGCACAAGGCGCTTTACGATATCGAGATGGTTTCAAAGCGCAGCTCGTCGCAGATCCTGAATATTCACGGCCAGATGTATTTCGCGCTGCAACCCGGCTGCGACGCCTGGACCACCGATCACCGCTTCAACCTGTATTACGAATATACCGACAGCGCGCCGATGCAGATCACCAGCGACTTTACCACCTATGAGCCGATGGACGGCCAGAGCTTCGATTTCAATTCCCGCCGCAAGCGCGACGGTGCGCTTTATCAGGAACTGCGCGGTACCGCCGTGCGCGACAGTCAGGGCAACAGCCACGTCACCTATACCATGCCCGCGGGGCTGACCTTCGACGTGCCGTCAGGCGGGATGTTCCCCATGGCCCATACTGCCGCGATGATGGGCAACATACGCGCCGGGCAGAAAATTTTTAACGCCATCGTCTTCGACGGCAGCGACGAAGAAGGCCCGATCGAAATCAATACGGTGGTGGGCAGATCGCTGCCGCCCGTGGAAATTCCCGCCGGAGCCGCTATCGATGCCAACCTGATTACGGTACCGGCACGGCATGTACGCATGGCTTTCTTCCCGCTTGCCGGGGAGGACGGTCCGGCGTCCGATTACGAAATGGATGTCGCCCTGCACGATAACGGCGTGATCAGCAGCATGAAGGTCGATTACGGTGAATTTTCCGTATCGCAGAAGCTGGTGGCGCTTGAAAAACTCGCCCAGCCGGAATGCGGTAAGCCAGCACCTAAAAAATCTGAAAACGGCGCTGCGGATACGCCGGAAGGCGCGCCCGCGGGGAAACCGCGCTGGAAGCTTTTCGGCTTAATTCCATAAGCCATTGGAATGGGGGCATTTCCCTCGACTTCCCGGCTTAAAAACCCTAAAATTTAACTCTTTGGCAAAGCTTGCCCGGCTATGATGGATACCGGGGCAAAACCGAAAAATAAAACAAGGGCTTGGCAGGCAGCGGCGCTGCCCGACAATCGCAAACATTCTGGATATATCCGCCTATGACGAAAACAGTTTTGGTAGTCGAAGATAACGAACTGAACATGAAGCTCTTCCATGACCTGCTGGAGGCCCATGGCATCAATACCATCGAAACCCGTAACGGCCAGGACGTCCTGGATATCGCGCGGCAGAACAAGCCCGACCTGATCCTGATGGACATACAATTGCCGGAAGTGTCGGGGCTGGACGTGACCAAATGGCTGAAGGCCGATACAGAATTGAAATCCATTCCGGTGATCGCGGTGACCGCGTTCGCCATGAAAGGCGATGAACAGAAAATCCGCGAAGGCGGATGTGAGGATTATATTTCGAAGCCGATTTCCGTGACGCATTTCATGGAAGTCGTGCAAAAATACCTGAAGTAACCTGTAACAAGCTCCTGAGGGGACCAGACGAAAAATGTCTGCGCGTATTCTTGTCGTTGACGATATCCTGCCGAACGTGAAGCTTCTCGAAGCCAAGCTGAGCAGCGAGTATTACGATGTTCTGACCGCCACCAGCGGCGAGGAAGCCTTACAGCGCGTGGCGCAGGACAGCCCCGATATCATCCTGCTCGACGTGATGATGCCCGGCATGGACGGATTCGAAGTCTGCAAGCGCATCAAGAACAACACGGCTTACGCGCACATCCCGGTCGTGATGGTCACGGCGCTGACCGACAATAACGACAAGGTGCGCGGCCTCGAGGCCGGGGCCGACGATTTCCTGTCCAAGCCCGTCAACGACACGGCGCTGATGGCGCGCGTGCGCTCGCTGGTGCGCCTGAAGATGACCGTCGACGAATGGCGCGCCCGCACCACCACGGCGAACCAGCTCGGCATCGACGACGAAAACATAACCGCCATGGACGAACGCGTGGAAGAAGCGCGCATCCTGATCGTCGAAGACCAGCAATACGAAGCCGACAAGATCGCCGAAACCCTGCATCGCGACAACGACATCGTCGTTCCGGTCGATAGCGGCATCAAGGCTATGGAGCTGGTTTCCGCGCATGAATTCGACCTGATCATCGTCAGCCTGAACCTGAAGCATGAGGACGGATTGCGCCTGTGCTCGCACCTGAAATCCAACGAGCGCACGCGCGCGGTGCCGATCCTGATGGTCGCCACGGAAGAGGACATGGACCGCATCGCCCGCGGCCTTGAAATCGGCGCGCATGATTATGTATTGCGTCCGGTGGATCGGAACGAAATCCTCGCGCGGGCGCGCACGCAGATCCGGCGCCGCCGTTTTCAGGAAAGATTACAGGCCAATTATCAGGTAAGCCTGTCGATGGCGCTGACCGACCCGCTGACCGGGCTTTACAATCGCCGCTATATGGAAGTGCACCTGCTGAAACAATTGCAGAAGAACGCCGAGCATAAGAAGCATCTGTGCGTCCTGCTGCTGGATATCGACCATTTCAAGAAAATCAACGATACGTATGGCCACGGGGTCGGCGACGAGGTTCTCAAGACGATCGCTTTCCGCTTGAAGGACAGCCTGCGCAGCTTCGACCTCGTGGCGCGTCTGGGCGGCGAGGAATTCGTCGTGATCCTGCCCGATACGAATGAGGACATGTCCCATTTCGTATCCGAGCGCCTGCGCCGCGCCATCGGCGAAAGGCCCATCAGATGCAACGCGCCGGAAGGCGAAATCACCGTCACCACATCGATCGGCGGCACTTATGTCGAACCCGGCGGCCACACCGTGCAGGCCGTGCTGGATCGCGCCGACAAAGCCCTGTATTCTGCCAAGGAAGGCGGGCGCAACTGCACCTTTTTCGAAAGAATCGGCAAGCTCGATCCCGACAAGTTTAAACAGGAGCCCCGCCCCATTATCGAATAAACGATGCCTTGACCGGCATGTCGCCAGGAGGAAACCCATGAAGTCATATTCTCTGCGTATTCTGCTGTTTACAATCCTGACGGGGCTGGCCTGCGCGTCAACGCCTTCCGCCGCCACGCCCGCGACCGGCAACAAACCGGCAGCCGCTCAGGCGGAAGCAAAGCTTTCCGAGGTTCATGAGAAATTCAAGCGCTGCGCCGGGCTGCGGGAACTGAGCATCCGCCTCGGCTGCTATGACGAGTACGCGATCGAACTTGGCTATATCACGCCAGACCGCGCCAAGGCCGACATCGTAAAAATATCGGAGATCGGCGTATGGCAGGTATCTACGAAAGACAACGGCCAGGGGACCGTCCACACCTATCTGCGCACGGACTCCGTGAACACGATCGCCCAGAACAACATCGACCGGCAAGTCAGCCTGGTCATACGTTGCCTGCCGGGCAAGACCGAAGCCTTTCTCGACTGGAAAGGGCCTGTCGTCACTGGCGGCCAGGCCATACATAACAAGCCGACGACGGTGGTCAATTACAGTACCAACAATAATGAAACGTTCAGCGAGGAATGGGATGTCTCCACCGATCAGCGCGCCTTGTTCGCCCGCGATCCCGTCGCCTTCGTGCGCAACCTGATGAACAAGCAGACGCTGTCCATCAGCTTCATTCCCCGCGGCATGTACGCGGAAACGGCCCGTTTCAGCATCGACGGCATAGAAAAAGCCGTCGACGAGATCGTGAAGGCCTGCTACGCCGATGGCACGGGCGCCCCTAAATAACCCCCAGCCGCGTTAAAGCGCGAGATCCTGCGCACGGGCGATGAATTCCGGATTGAGGAATTTGGCGCCCGGCTTGCCGTAGGTCAGCGGCTGGCCCCGCATATCGGTAATCAGACCGCCGGCAGCGCGCAGGATCGCGTCCCCCGCCGCCGTGTCCCATTCCGACGTTTCGCCGAAACGCGGATAAAGATCGGCCTTGCCCGCCGCGATAAAGCAAAGCTTCAGCGAACTGCCAAGGCTGATGCGCCGGGCCACCTTATGGCCTTGCAGGAATCCTTCCATCTGCGCGCTGCCGCCATGGTCCTTGCTGGCGACGACGATCAGGCCGCCATGCGGCGGGCGGCGCACCCTGATCGGTTTTTCGCGGTCGTTTTCAGCCAGCCAGCGCACGGCGGTGCCGGGGCCGCTGGCGGCATATAATTCGCCGCGCGCCGGGGCATAGACGACGCCCACCACGGGTTCGCCCTTATGCACCAGCGCGATATTCACCGTGTAATGCGGGTCGCCGTTGCGGAATTGCCGGGTGCCGTCCAGCGCGTCGATGAGAAAGAAATAATCGTGCCCTTCGAGCGCCGGAGACTCGCCGCGCCCGCAAGCTTCCTCGCCTATGGCCGGGACATCGGGCAGTATTTTCTTCAGTTCCTCCATGATATAGGCTTCGGCCTCGATATCGGCCTGCGTCACCGGAGAACCATCGGGTTTATAATGATAAAGGCTTTCATCCATGCCCGCTTCATCGTAATAGCGCAGCGTAATGTCGCCCGCCGCCACGGCGATGCGGCGGACGATATTGCAAAGCGCCAGAGGATGGGCGAGCAATTTTAGCGAAGAATCACAGAGCACGGATATTTTCCTTTCCGCCTGATAAAGACATGGCGTTCAATATACGCCTGAATCCACGCGCGCGCTTCCATAAAAGCCTACGAGATGGAGCGCAGCTTTTCCCGCGTTTCCGGAACCACATCGGGGCGCCCGATGGAGCTGTAATGAAAGCCCGTGCCTTCGAACTCGGCAGGCTTATAGATATTGCGCAGGTCGAACAGCACCTTCCGCTTCATGGTTTCACCCAGGCGGGCCATGTCCATGGCGCGGAACTGGTTCCATTCCGTCACGATCACCAGCGCGTCGGCCCCGGCGGCGGTTTCATACGCGTCGCGGCACCAGACGACATCCTGTAAATATTTACGTGCCTGTTCCATCGCGACCGGATCATAGGCCGCCACAGTCGCGCCCGCTTCCTGCAACAGCGGAATAATCGTCAGCGCGGGCGCTGCGCGCACATCGTCGGTTTCGGGCTTGAAGGCTACGCCCAGAACGCCGATGCGCTTGCCGCGGACGTCGCCGCCGCACGCCCTGACGATGCGTTCCGCCATTTCACGCTGGCGGCTGGCATTCGCCTGCACGACGGCTTCGACGATGCGCTGCGGCACGCCCAGCGCCTCTCCGGTTTGCACCAGCGCCAGCGTATCTTTCGGGAAACAGGAGCCGCCATAGCCCGGCCCCGCATTCAGGAATTTCTTGCCGATGCGGTTATCCATGCCTATGGCGCGGGCCACGTCCTGCACGTCGGCATCCGCCTTCTCGCACAGATTGGCGATCTCGTTGATGAAGCTGATCTTGGTCGCGAGGAAGGCGTTCGCCGCGTATTTAATGATTTCCGCGGTTTCGCGGCCCGTGAAGACGATCGGCGTTTCGTTCAGGAACAGCGGGCGGTACACTTCGCGCATGACCTTGCGCGCGCGTTCCGACACCACGCCCACCACCACGCGGTCGGGACGCATGAAGTCGTTGATGGCGGCCCCCTCGCGCAGGAACTCCGGATTGGAGGCGATATCGAATTCCGCATCGGGGCGCGCTTCGCGGATGATGCGCTCGATCTCGCGCGACGTGCCCACGGGCACGGTCGATTTGGTCACCACCACGGTATAACCGTCGAGGGATTCGGCGATTTCGCGCGCGGCCTGATAAGCCTGTGAAAGATCGGCATGGCCGTCGGACGCGCGGGGGGGCGTGCCGACCGCGATAAAGACCACCTCGGCGGCAGCGACCGCCTGTTTCAGGTCGCTGGTAAAGGCGATGCGCTCGCCCGCGATCTGGCGGGCCAGCAATTCATCAAGACCGGGTTCGTAAATGGGGGATTGCCCCTGGCGCAGACGCGCGATCTTGGCCTCATCCGTATCGACGCAGACGACCTCATGACCGAACTCCGCAAAGCAGGTCCCCGAAACCAGACCGACATAACCCGTGCCTACGACAGCAATACGCATGATCCTGAAGACTCCTTGCAAGGCCTTTGTAATGAATGGCGGAAAACTAGCTTATTTTAGCCTGAAACGAAAGAGCGGAATTCGTTTATGAAAATTATCCGCATATTCAGGTACGGCCAGTCTCGTTTTATGAGATTCCCGTCAGGCAAAACTGGTGAAAACCGTTTTCCGGAAAGTCAAAATGATGGACATTCGCGGGCAAGTCTGATTGATTCAACGAGCCCTTTTCAAGGGCGACATTCCCGGCATTCGCCCAAGATTTCAAGGCGCCGGACCGTTATCAGGAGAAGGACATATTACCCATGGTCAAAAAACAGGAAGCCGACGGCGCCGCCACACAGAACGGGCCCGTGCCGGGATCGCCCATGCCCCTTTTCTATTCCCAGCCCGTACCCCTTGACGCGAAGAAGCATAACAATGCGGGCCTGAAGAAAAATTTCGGGCTGCATTTCTGCACGCAGGTCAATGCCGTGCCGATCAACATGATCGAAATGCCGCAGATCAGCCATTACTACCCCATCGCCTTCAGCCCCGACGAGAATGCCACGCCGGTAGCGCTGCTGGGCGTGCGCGACAATGAAAACCTGTTCGTCGACGGGTCCGGCCAATGGCTCGACGATGCTTACATCCCGGCTTATATCCGCCGCTATCCGTTCATTTTCTCCGAAATCGCCGGCACCGATCAGCTGACGCTGTGCGTCGATATGAACGATAAAGTGATCGATGAAAACAGCGACCAGAAATTTTTCGACGGCGAAGGCAAACCGACCCTGCTGTCGCAGAATGCGCTGGAATTCTGCAAATCCTATCACGCCGCCGCCCAGCAGACGCTGGGCTTCAGCAAGGCGCTGGCGCAGAGCGGCCTGCTGGTCGAACGCCAGGCCGAGATCAATATCGGCGGCGGCAAGCGCCTGAATTTCTCGGGCTTCCGCATCGTCGATGAGCAAAAACTTGCCGAAATGCCGGAAAAAGATTTCCTCGAATGGCGCCGGAACGGCTGGCTGCCTTTCCTGTACGCGCATTTGTTTTCCGGCGCGCAATGGGGCCGCCTGACGCGGATGCTGTCGCATCGTCTGGCGCTGGAAGAAAGAACCGGTACGAAGCAATAGAAACCCCATAGACATTTCATTAGAGACAAAAAGCAAAAGGGAGCCTACATCATGGCCAAAGTCGGACAACAAAGAGCAGCGGAGCTGACGGGCGTATCCAAATCCACCGTGCAGCGCGCGATGAAAGCCGGCAAGCTTTCCTACGAGATCGACAAGGCGGGCCGCCGGGTGATCGACGTCTCCGAACTGGAACGCGTATTCGGCCTGGTGCCGCAGGGCGCGGCGGCTCCGGCGGCCAGCGTCGAAAGCGAGCTTGAAAAAGCCGCCGGGATGATCGAAGCCGAACGCATGAAAATGCGCATCCGGATGCTGGAGGACCAGTTGGAAACGTCCCACGAACAGATCGAAGACCTGAAGGAACAGCGCGACCAGTGGCAGAAGCAGGCGCAGCAGGTGCTCATCACCAGCCAGTACAGCCAGAAACAGGCCGAAGAACTGAAAGAAGAGTTGAAAGAACGCGACCGCCGCGCCCAGATGCGCCGCCAGATGGAAGCGCAGCGCCGGGCCGCCCCGGCGGACCAGCCCGCGAGGAATGCGGCCAGACCCGTTGCCGGCGAAGCGCCCGTCCCGACTGAAAAACGCCGTATCGGACCGTTTGGCCGCCAGAAACAGGCCGCCGTCGAGGCGGCTTCCCAGACCGTCCAGAACACCGTGCAGGCTGCTAAATCTTTCGATATTCAGGGCCTGTGGCAGAAGATTCGCGGTGAAGGCGTGGCCAATAGCGCCGAAGCGCCGGCGGAATCGGCACCGAACCAGCAGGCTGGCGCCTGATATAAATTTTCATAATTTCTATATTCGGGACTCATTCATTCCTGAAAATAGAGAATTTGAACACAACGCGCGCAGCGAAATCTGACTATTACCTGTCATCCCGAGCGCAGCCGAGGGATCTTATCAAGTTTAAACCGGGGCAGATCCCTCGGCTGCGCTCGGGATGACGGGTTTGGCTAGGGCGGCGTAATCGTCGTATCTGCCGTGTTCATGGATTAATCATTCATGAGTCCTGAGCCCCATCATGCCCATCGGCAGTCCGGCCTTTTCCCATGCCGTCAACGGCACGCGCGGCGAAACGATCAGGCGGCGATATAAGATTTTCATGAAAAAGACTGGCCGTGGCCGGTCTTTTTTTGTGCTAAGATAAGAGTTTGAGATTGAATCGGACGATTTCCGACCTGTTCGTTTAAGGGCCTGCCATTCATGCGTTTGTTCTTACTCTTTCTGGCGTTATCTATCGGGGGCGTGATGGCATCCGCTCACGCCCAGCCGGTCATACTGGAAGCGCAACCGCTGCCGGGCGATATCGCGGCGGCGCCGGATGCGGCGACCACCCCCGCCCTGCCGAACCTGACACCCGACATCATCGAGCAGCACACATACGGCTTCACGCCCCCCGCCGACTTGCCGGACCGTGGCCGGTCGACGGTCAATCCGCGCATGGAACCGTGGGAAAAGCCGCGGCGGCCCGACCGTGCCAGACAGGCGGAGGAGATTTTCGCCAAACTGCCCTACGAAACCCAGAGCCAGATTCTGGATGAAACCTATGACGTGCACCGCCAATGCAATGTTTATCAAACCTACGCCCAGTTTCATGATTGCGACTGCATCGGCAGCGTCTATTTCGAGGAACGCGTTTTCGATCCTGAAAGTTCGCGCGACACCATCGTTGGCCGCGTATCCAGCGCGTGCGTTTCCCTGCCGGGCGCAGCCGCCTTCGGTTACGATCAATGCGTCGCGGGGATGCGCTACGTGCTGGTCCCGGCGCGGGCCGACGATTTCTGCAAATGCTTCGCCCTCCAGTTCGGCAAGAATTACCAGCAAAGCCCCTATCCGAATTTCGACAATATCCGCGCCCTGAGCAAACGCACGAACGACTATTGCATCCGCAGCGTGCCGTACGCCTTTCAAAATCAGATTCGCTGACGCGGGCGCGGCCCGATCACCGGAACATATCGGCGGTGAAATCGCACACGGACGGCGCGCCTTTCAGCACGGTATCAATATGGCCTTTGTATGACGGCAGGATATGGTGGAAATAATACGCCGCCGTCATCGCTTTTTCGCGGTCGCCCTTTATCGCCGCGCGCGCCATCATGACGCCGCCCGCGATCGCGCCGAAAGCGTTCAGGTAGGGCACATTGACAGCCGCCACCGCCTCCAGATCGCCCTTGCCGCCCCGTTCCAGAATCCATGCGGTCGCCGTCTCAAGCGCGTCCAGCGCGTCGCCCAGCATCCGGCGGCCTGTTTCATCGCCCAGCGCCCTGATATCGTCGCGCGCCTGCGCGCTCCATGCCGCCGCCGCCGCGCCCCTGTTCGTCAGGATCTTGCGCAGGGATAAATCCAGCGCCTGGATGCCGTTGGTGCCTTCATAAATCGGGGTGATGCGCGCGTCGCGGTAATATTGCGCGGCGCCCGTCTCTTCTATGAACCCCATGCCGCCATGAACCTGCACGCCGGTCGAGGCCACGTTACAGGCCATATCGGTGCACCATGCCTTGACCACAGGCGTCAGCAGGTCGGCTTTCGCCTGCGCGGCGGCGTCGCCCTCATGCGCGCAATCAATAGCAAAGGCTGCTTCATAGGCCAGCATCCGCCCGGCCTCGATCTGCGCTTTCATGGACAGCAGCATCCGGCGCACGTCAGGATGTTCGACGATGGCCACGCGCGCGCCCGACTTTTCCGATATCTTCGTGCCCTGCACGCGGTTGCGGGCGTAATCGAGCGCGTGCTGGTAGGCGCGTTCCGCAATCGCCACGCCCTGCAACCCCACCGACAGGCGCGCATTGTTCATCATCGTGAACATGCATTTCAGGCCGTCATTTTCCTGCCCGATCAGCCACCCGGTTGCCCCGCCGCGATCGCCGTACTGCATGGTGCAGGTGGGGGAGGCGTGGATGCCCATCTTGTGTTCCAGCCCCACGCATTGCAGGTCGTTCGGCGTGCCGTCGGGCAGGATTTTCGGCACGAGGAACAGCGAGATTCCCTTCACACCCTCCGGTGCGCCGGGCGTGCGGGCCAGCACCATGTGAATAACGTTATCGGCAAGATCATGCTCGCCATAGGTAATGAAAATCTTCTGGCCGGTGATTTTATAGGAACCGTCATCCTGTTTCACCGCCTTGCTTTTCAGCGCCGCGAGATCGGTACCGGCTTGCGGTTCGGTCAGGTTCATCGTGCCCGTCCATTCGCCGCTGATGAGCTTGCCGAGATACAGGTCCTTCTGGCCCTGCGTGCCGTGGATGTCGATCGCCTCGACCGCCGCCTGATTGAGCATCGGGCACAGGCCGAACGACATGTTGGCCGCCTGCCACATCTCCTGCACGGCGAAGGCCAGCGCCAGCGGCAGGCCCTGCCCGCCGTAATCGGGATTGAACGGCACGCCGTTCCAGCCGCCCTCGCGATATTGCTTATAAGCGTCCCTGAAGCCGGGCGGGGTTTTGACCTGGCCGTTTTCAAGTTTCGAGCCGGTACGGTCGCCGGTGGCATTGAGCGGGTCGAGCACATCGGTCGCCAGTTTGCCCGCTTCCCCGAGGATGGTTTCCACCATCTGGCCGTCAAGATCCTTCGCCTTTTCCAGCCGGTTCAGGCCCACGACCTCTTGCAGGACGAATTTCATATCGGCGACGGGGGCTTTATAAACGCTCATGGAAACCTCGGCAGGGCAGCGAATCGGTGGGAGATATAGTAACAGGTTTGTCAGAAGTTTCGAAACGGCCGCGAAGATGCGAAGCCCTTCTTCTCCCTGCGCGGTCATTCCCCGTCCTCCCTGTGAAAAGCCCCCAACTGGCACACCCTTTGCTCTTATAGCTTTAGAGATATGAGGACTTTTCCGAGGTTATGGCTATGAACGCAGCAGGAAATATATTTAAAAACAATACCTTAGCAGCGCTTGAACGTCAGGCGACGCCGGGCGTGGTCCATGCTATTCAAAAAGCCAGCGCCAGCACCGGGGTCGATTTTGCCTATTTGATGGAAAAAGCCGCTGCCGAGAGCAGTTTCCGCACCGACATCAAGGCGAAAACCAGTTCCGCCACCGGCCTGTTCCAGTTTATCGAAAAGACATGGATCGCGATGGTGCGCGACCACGGCCACGACCACGGCCTGAAGAAATACGCCGACAAGATTTCCGCCGACGGCAAGGTGACCGATGCCAGAACCCGCCGGGAGATTCTCGAACTGCGCAAAGATCCCGAAACCGCCGCCGCCATGGCCGCCGAATATGCCGCCGATAACAAAGCCTATCTGGAATCGCGCGTCAAAGGCGATATCGGCCCGGTCGAACTTTACCTCGCGCACTTTATGGGGCCGGGCGGCGCCGCGGGTTTCCTGAGCGCGATGAAAAAGAATCCGCTCGATACCGCCGCCGATATCTTCCCCACGGCGGCACGCGCCAATCGCGGCGTATTCTATGATTCGAAAACCGGGCAGCCGCGCACGCTGGCGGGCGTCTATGATTTCTTCGCGCAGAAATTCCGCAACAGCACGCAAGATAGCGGCGGCGATACCACAGTGATGGCCGCTACGGCCCCTGCCGATGAACCGCGTATGGCGGGCGCGATCATGGCCGGCCCGGCGCAGGCCGCGCCCTATGCGGCGCTGATGAAATCAGATTCCTATGACACGGATCTTTTATGGGCGCAGGAAATATTCCGCGACAATCAGGCGCAGCAGCTGCGCGTGCTGGCCGGTGACGACAACGCGCAGCGCACGATGCGCGGCAACGAACGATTCGCGCATCTGAACACGCGCAACGGACAGGGTCTTCAAAACGGCCTGAAAACCGCCGTCAGCAACCCGGTACAGGTGATGCAACTGGCGCAGGCCGATCTGCACAGCCTGCGGGGGCGTTATAATTAATCCGTAACCCGTATATGCCAGAAGGCGCTTGCAGGAATTCTCTCCCGTCTCCCCAATCGACTGCCAAGGGCTGAGATATCAGCCCTTTTCTTTTGCCTGAAAAAACCCCCGCCCGGCGAGGGCGGGGGTCATGCCTTGAATCCATGGTATCAGACGATAATCTTGTCCGTATTGTACAGATCATGCACGTTCAGATTGGTAACATTCTGCAGGACGGCGATGTCGGCCAGCCCGCCCGC
>CAKTCH010000002.1 GCA_934538895.1 uncultured Alphaproteobacteria bacterium | reverse complement strand
CGGCCAACCTGCACGTTGTGCCCAATCTGCACCAGATTATCGATCCACGTACCCTGACCGATGACGGTATCGGGGCCTGAACCGCGGTCGATCGTGGTATTGGCGCCGATTTCCACGCTGTCATGGATAATCACGCGGCCAAGCTGCGGCACCTTTACATGCCCCGCCGGGTCGATGGCAAAACCGAAACCGTCCTGCCCAATGCAGCACCCCGGATATATGCGCACATTACTTCCAATCGTGGCATGGCTTATCACGGCATTCGCCCCGATACGCGTACGCGCCCCGATTTTAACGCG
Organism: uncultured Alphaproteobacteria bacterium; assembly: GCA_934538895.1. Lineage (GTDB taxonomy): Bacteria > Pseudomonadota > Alphaproteobacteria > Micavibrionales > Micavibrionaceae > Micavibrio_C. The sequence continues at coordinate 24,622 of CAKTCH010000002.1, read as the reverse complement.
GCGGCCAATGGCGGCATTCGCCCCGATCCATGCGCCCTCGCCGATTTCAGCACCTTCGCCGATGACGGCATTGTCATCGATGACGCAGCCTTTGCCCACGATGGCCGAGTCATGGATGCACGCCGAAGGCGCTATCCGCGCATCCGGGGGTGTATCGGGATAAAACGCCTGCGCCACCAGCGCATAAGCCTTGTACGGGTTTTTACTGACCAGCAGATGAACGCCCGCTGGTGCCAGCGCCGCCATATCCGGCGAAACGATGCAGGCCCCCGCCCCGGTTGTCAGAAAATTCTCCTTGTACTTGATATTATCAAGGAAACTGATCTGATCTTTACCGGCCTTGTCCAGTGCCGCCACATCGTGAATGACATAGCTGGAATCGGAACCGGAGCCGAAATCGGCTCCGGATAGCTGGGCGAGTTCGCCTAATGTCTTAGGGGCCGCCTTTGTAAAGAAGTGAGAATCAGCCATCTGTCTTAATTCGTGCTTGCTTTCATCTTGACGTCTTTGAGGTTCTTATTAACGCCGTCCAGAACCGCTTGCGTGATATCCATCTGCTTGCCGCTCAGGATAACGACGTTTTTTGCCAGAACCAGATCGATTTTCTTTTCAGAGGCAACCTTGTCCGTCTCCTTCAGGATAGCCTCACTCAGGGTCTTGAAGGCTTCGGCCTTGTTCTTTTCGAAATCGCCACGGCGCTTCTGGAACAATGCTTGCGTATCGGACAGCTTCTTTTCAAATGCCGTACGCTTCTTGTTGAATTCTTCTTCGCTCACCTTGTCGGCGCGCGCCTTGCCCAGGGCTGTCTCCATATCCTTCAACTCGCGCTCGAACTTGGAGAACTCGGCCTGTGCCGCATCGCCCTGCTCCTTGATCTGCTTGGCGAGACTTTTGGCGGCATTCGATTCCGACATAATCAGGTTCACATCGACGATGCCGACATTCGGGGATTGCGCCTGCACAGGCGCTGCGGAGAACAGCAGGCCCACAGCCATCAGGGCGGATATAATAAGCGTCTTCATAGTCATGATCCTTCAGATATTTGAGGTTTGTTAGAAACGTGTACCAAAGCTGAAGCGGAAAGTCTCTTCAGCGTCATAATCTTCCTTGGCATACGGCAGCGCCACATCGACGCGTACCGGTCCCATCGGCGAACGCCAGGAGATACCTAAACCGGCAGACGCGCGGATAGAGTTTTCATCCTGAATGCCGGGGCCGGAATCGTCGAGGCTCCAAAGCGTACCGAAATCGGTAAAGGCGTGGCCCAGAATGCCCATTTCCTCAGGCATCCCGATCGGGAAAGAAAGCTCGGCGGCGCCCCGGTAGAAATAATTGCCGCCCAGAGAGTCGTCCGTGGTCGTATCGCGCGGACCGACACCGGCACGTTCGAACCCGCGCAGCGTCGCGCCGCCAAGGAAGAAGCGCTCATTGATTTCCACATCTTCGGAAAGACCGTGAATGGCTCCCGTCTCACCCAGAACATTCAATACCCAGCGATCGGCCACAGGATAGTAATAGGACGCGCCGAGCGTCGCGGAAACATAATGGGCATCGCCCCCCAGACCCGCATATTCCGTATCGAACCACGCGTTCAGGCCGTTAGTCGGCATCAGGACGCTATCGCGGTCGTCATAGACCAGACGCTGGGAAATAGCAGACGTAATACGCTCGCCTTCCTGGTCGCGGATATAGCGCGACGCGAAACGATCGACATCGTTGATCTCGTTTTGCTCGAGGCGGTAACGCAAACCCTGACGCCAGTATTCGGACAACGGATAGCCCACGCGCAGCGCGCCGCCGGTACGTACCTGATCGTACGAACTTTCATCCTGCAAATCGCGCGAAATATGGAACAGATCGACGCCCGCCGTGAAGTCGCGATCGAGGAAATACGGCTCGGTAAACGAGAAATCAAACTCCGTACGTTCACCCGCGATAGTCGCGGACAGCGAAACATCCTGCCCCTTGCCGAGGAAGTTGCGCTCACGGATGCGGAAATCGGCCAGCGGGCCGTCCGCCGTCGAGAAACCGGCACCGACAGACAACTCGCCCGTCGACTTTTCCTGCACTGCCACATCAAGGACGGTTTTATCCGGCGCGGAGCCCTGCTTCGAGGACACGTTCACCGTTTCGAAATAGCCAAGATCGCGAATAGCCTGCTCGGATTTTGTCAGCTTCGTTTTATTGAACGGGTCGCCTTCCGCCAGCGTAAACTCGCGGCGGATCACCTTGTCCAGCGTACGGACGTTGCCGTTGATATCGATGCGCTCGACATAAACGGGCGTCGTCTCGGTAATCTGGAAGTTGATGCCCACGGTATGGTTCTGCGTATCGCGCACGATATCGGAGCGCACATTCACGAACAGATACTGGTTAGCTTCCAGCGCCTTGGTGATTTTTTCCACCGTGCGTTCGACTTCGCGGGAATCATACCAGTCACCTTCCTTGAAGGTGATTTCAGGCACCAGCACCGTAGCGTCGAAATTACGCAGGGAAGAAGCGATCTGCACGCTGCCCACGCGGTAGCGCTGGCCTTCCTCGATCATGAACGTCACGAAAAACTTGTCGCGTTCCTTCGAAAGCTCGGCGGTGGTGGAAATCACGCGAAAATCTGCATAGCCCTGAGACAGGTAGAAACGACGAAGCTGTTCCTCGTCATACTTGACCCGATCCGGATCATAGCGGTCATCCGTTGCGAGGAAGCGATACCAGCGGTCTTCCTTGGTCGTGATCTCGCTGCGCAGCTTGTCGTCGTCATACGCCACATTGCCGACGAAGCGAATGCCCTTAACCACCGTCACCTCGCCCTCGGTGATCTCAAACACCAGATTCACGCGATTCTGGTCCAGCTTGATGATTTTGGGTTCGATATTGACCGAAAAACGTCCGTTGCGCTGGTAAACCTGATACAGGCGATTCACGTCGGACTGCACTTTGTTACGGGTCAGCACCTGACGCGGGCGCGCCTGCACCTCGGCCATCAGCTGCTCATCCTTGATCTTGTCGTTCCCTTCGAACGCCACTTCGTTGATCACCGGGTTTTCCGCCACGGTGACTTCCAGCGTATTGCCCCTCTGGCGCAGGGTCACATCCGCGAACAGCCCCGTCCCGAACAGGCTTTTCAAAGCGCGGTCGAGCGTTTCTTCCGTCATGTCGTCACCAACGCGGACATCCATATAGGTCAGGATCGTCGAAGCCTCGATACGTTCGTTGCCCAGCACCCGCACCTCGTTGATGCGCTGACCCGTCGCCTGTAAATAACCCTGCGCGTGAGCCGCGGCAGGCACGAAAGAAGATACGGAAGACAGGAGAAGCCCCGCTAACAGGACAAAAATAAAGCGCATGGTTTTTTCGTATTCCGATTATGATTAAGGCAAGAAAAACTATCCCAGAACAGCGGGTTATGCAACGGGATAATAGCCCGGAACTGGCGTTAGAGGAAGATCTGTAACAGATCGTTGAGATTAGCGAATACCATGATTCCCACCAGGAACACCAGCCCCAGGCGGAAGGCGTATTCCTGAATCTGCTCGGAAATAGGTCCCCCCTTCAGCGACTCGATGGCATAGAACAGCAAATGCCCGCCATCCAGCATCGGAATAGGGAAAAGGTTGATAAGCCCAAGATTTATGGAAAGAAGGGCTGTAAAGGTCAGCAACGCGATAATGCCCGTCTGCGCCATATCTCCCGCCAGCGCGCCGATGCGGATAAGCCCGCCCAGTTCCTGAGCGCTGCGCGTACCGGTAATCATCTGCCAGATAGCGGAAAGCGTATCCACGATCACGCGCTTCGTCTCGTCTACCGCCACCATCAGACCTTCCAGCGGTGCCAGCTTGAAGAAAATTTGTGTTTCCACATCCGAAACGATCAGATGGTTGAAATGCACGTCACCTTCAGTGGCAATATTTTGATTGCTGACGGCAAGCGGCCTGACCTTGTAAACGTCTATCTTCTCTCCCTGCGGGATCGTGATCGTGATATTCTTGTCCATCAAACCCTGCAACGCTTCGCGGACCTGTTCAGTATTCTCCACGGCATCGCCGTTCACTGCCGTAATGCGGGAAATGTCAAAACCGTTGCCCGGCCCGACAACCCCGAGAAATCCTTGCGAATTGGAAAATCCGAAGCGGTCCTCCTGCGTCAGGCGATCCGGACGCACGCTGATTTTCAGCATTTCCTGCCCGCGCCGGATTTCAAAAATGCGATCGGCGTCAAGCCCCAGGATCACCGAACGGCGCAGTTCTTCAAAACGGCGGATCGGGTGCCCGTCAATCGACAAGATATAGTCATTCGGCTGGAAACCCGCACGATCGGCGGCAGCACCCTCGACCACGGCCGCGACGACCGGCGGCGTCGAGGGCTGCCCGTAAAACACATACAGCCCCCACATAATCAAAATAGCGAACAGGAAGTTGATGCCGGGTCCGGCAAACACGATAGCCGCGCGCCGCGCCACGGACTGCCCGTAAAAAGATACCTTGCGCTCGGAATCGCTGTGCTGACGCACGGCGCCGTTTTCGGAAACTTCCGTGGTATGCCCGGCACTGGTCGGGTCCACGTCGCCGAACATCTTGACATAACCACCCAACGGCACCAGCGAAAATTTCCAGCGCGTGCCGTGCTTGTCCGTAAAACCGAACAGTTCCTTGCCGAAGCCGATCGAAAAGCTCTCGATTTTCACGCCGCAAACACGCGCGATATAGTAATGGCCGAACTCGTGAACGAAAACCAGTATACTGAGAACCAGTAAAAACGTGCCGCCGTAAACCCACGTATTCTGGGCAAATTCGTGAAGAGTGTCAAAAAGCTGCATCTTGGCTATCGTCCCGCAAGTTTCTGGTATGGTTTACCGTTAAATATATAGTCTTCGCTTTGCTGGCGGACAGTGTGGTCCAAAAGCAAAATATCTTCAAGGCTTCGTAAATTAATGTTTTCCAGCGCGGCCAGCGCCACGGAAACGATATTTTCAATATCCGTGAACCTTATCCTCTCGCTCAGGAACGCCGCCACCGCCACCTCGTTCGCCGCGTTGAAAGTCAGGCTCGCCGCCGGCCCCGCCTTCAGGCAGTCATAAGCCATGCCCGGCAGCGGAAAACGGTCGTAATCCAGCGGCGCGAAATCAAGATGCTTAAGCTGTGTCAGGTCAAGGCGCGCGCCCGATGTCGGCATCCGGCGCGGCCACGCCAGCGCGCTGGCGATCGGCGTACGCATATCCGGCGCACCCAGCTGCGCCAGGAACGACCCGTCGGCATACTCCACCATCGAATGAACCACCGACTGCGGGTGCACCAGCACGTCGATCTTTTCAGGCGGCATGTCGAACAGGTAATGGGCCTCGATGATCTCAAGCGCCTTGTTCATCATGCTGGCGCTGTCGACGGAAATCTTGGCCCCCATCGACCAGTTGGGGTGCGCCACCGCCTGCGCGGGCGTGGCCGCCGCCATTTGCGCCTTCGTCCATGTACGGAACGATTTATTCTCCGGTTCAAACACCTGAAAGATCGCGTTATGCTCGCTATCGATGGGCAAAATCGTCGTACCATGCGCCCGTGCAGCCGCCATCACCAGCGGCCCGGCGGCAACAAGCGGCTCTTTGTTGGCGATCGCCACATGCGTACCTTGCTTCAGCGCCTGCATCAGCGGCTCCAGCCCCGCCATGCCGACGATCGCCGCGACGATGCATTGCGCCGGGCAAGCCCCCGCCTCCACCACCGCCGCGCGCCCGGCGGCCACATCAATAGCGGTGCCGGATAATTTCTCCTTCAGCGCCGCAAAAAGCTTATCATCCCCGATCACCGCGCGCCGGGCTTTCAGCACACGCGCCTGCTGCGCCAGCAAATCAACGTTCGATTGCGCGGTAATGACCTGCACATCGAAATTTTGCGGCTGGGAAAGGATAAGATCGACGGTGCTGCGGCCCACGGAGCCGGTAGAGCCAAGAATACTGACTGTCTTCATGGCAGGAACGCCAGGCACAAAACAAAGAACACGGGCGCGACCAGCAGCAGCGCATCAATGCGGTCAAGCAGTCCGCCATGGCCGGGGATCAGGTTCCCCGTATCTTTCACGCCCACGCGGCGCTTGAGAAAAGAAATGGATATATCGCCGATCTGCCCCACCAGCCCCAGCAACGCCCCCGCGACCAGCACGGGCAGCCATGTATCCGGCACGATCAAACCCGTATCGGTATTGAGATATTTAAAAAGATATTCTCCGGATTGATGCAGCGCCCCCAGCATCAAGGCCGAAGACAGCATGGCGCCGCTCAGTCCCGCCCAGGTTTTCCGGGGGCTGAGTTTCGGCGCCATCTTCGGCCCGCCGATAAATTTTCCGGCAAAATAACCACCGATATCGCTGGCCCATACGCACAGCACTACCGCCAGCGCCAGCCACGCGCCGCAATCGAACGAAAAACGCAAACCCACATACGAGGCATAACTGACGCCCAGATAAACCAGCCCGGCGGCCAGCACCGCCACCGCGTGCCTGCCCGCCCTGGCCAGGCCATACCATTCGTAAAGGGAAACGAGGGCCGCCACGAACATCAGCCCCATGAACCACCAGCCACCCGCCAGAATAAGGGCCACCATCAGCGGCGCCATCGCCAGCGCGGAAAGAACCCGCAGCCCAAGGCCCGAAAATTTCCTGTCAGACGCAACGGCCCCGTTCATTTGCCGTCCGCCTTGACGCCGCCGAAACGGCGGTCGCGTTTATGAAAGTCGGCGATCGCCGCCTCAAGATCCGCACGCGAGAAATCCGGCCACAAGGTCGGGGTAAACACCATTTCCGCATAGGCGCACTGCCACAGCAGGAAATTGCTGATGCGCTGCTCCCCGCTGGTACGGATCAGTATTTCAGGATCAGGCACATCGGCGGTTTGCAGGAAAGTGGGAAAGAATTCTTCCGCCGACTTGAAGTCGGGCGTAATGCCACGGTCCCGGCACGCGGCGGCATAAGCCGCGGCAGCGTTCAGTATTTCGTTGCGCCCGCCGTAATTCAGCGCCACCAGAACCGTAATCGCCGTATTGTTCCCGGTCAGGCGCTCGGCATTCTCGATCAGTTCCACGATCTCCTTGTCGAAGGCCGTACGGTCACCGATCACGCGCAAGCGGATATTGTTACGGTGAAGCTCGGCGGTTTCCGCCCGCAGATACATGCGCAAAAGGCGCATAAGCTCGGTCACCTCGTCCACCGGGCGGCTCCAGTTCTCGCTGGAAAACCCGAACAGGGTCAGATATTTCACGCCCATTTCAGCGGCGGCTTCCACCACCCGCTTGACAGCCTCGATCCCCTGACGATGCCCCATGGTGCGCGGCAACCCCCGCGCCTGCGCCCAACGGCCATTGCCGTCCATGATGATGGCGATGTGGGATGGAATATCGGAATCTCGGAATATCGGAATCTCGGGATTCCGATTTTTTGAATTTTGTGTGTGATCGTCCATAGCCATGTGCGTAAAAAGCTTCCGAGATTCCCAGATTCCGATATTCCAAGATTCCGAAATCAAACCGTCATAATATCCTTTTCCTTGTCCTTCAGCATTGTGTCAATTTTCTGAATGACGTCGTCGGTCAGCTTCTGGATCTCGTCGCCGTGGCGCTTGTTTTCGTCCTCCGGCATTCCCTCGCTTTTCAGCTTCTTGAGCGTGTCCATGCCGTCGCGGCGAATGTTGCGCACGGCCACGCGCGTCTGCTCGGCATATTTACCAGCCACTTTGGAAAGCTCGGTGCGGCGCTCCTGATTGAGTTCGGGAATAGGCACGCGGATAACGGCCCCCTCGCCGATCGGATTCAGGCCCAGACCGGAATCGCGGATGGCTTTCTCGACCGTCTTCGCCTGCGAAGCGTCCCAAACCTGAACGCTCAGCATCCGCGGTTCCGGCGCGGTGATCGTCGCCAGCTGGTTCAGCGGCATCCGCGAGCCGTAGACCTCGACCGTCACCGGCTCCAGCATACTGGAAGCCGCGCGGCCCGTGCGAAGGCCCGCGAATTCCTCTTTCAGGTTATTGATGGCGCCGTCCATGCGCTGGCGCAGATCGTTCAGATTGAATGTCATGATAATAAAGCCCTTCTTTTTATTTTAATCTTTAACGATAGTGTAACTGCCCTTGCCCCGGACGACTTCGGCGAAACTGCCGCCCTCCTTGATCGAGAAGACGACGATAGGAATATTGTTCTCACGCGCCAGTGATACCGCCGTCGCGTCCATGACCTTCAAATCCTTGGTCAGCACGTCCATATAGGAAAGCTGGTCGTATTTCCGGGCGTTCGGGTCCTTCACCGGATCGGCTGTATAAACGCCGTCCACCTTGGTCGCCTTGAACAGCGCCTCGCAATTCATTTCCGAAGCGCGCAGCGCCGCCGGGGTATCGGTGGTAAAGAACGGGTTGCCCGATCCCGCGGCAAAAATCACCACACGGCCTTTCTCAAGATGGCGCAGCGCACGGCGGCGCAAAAACGGCTCGCATACCGCATCCATCGGAATCGCGGACTGCACCCGCGTCGGCACCTCTATTTTTTCCAGCGCCGATTGCAGCGCCAGCGCATTCATCACCGTGCCCAGCATCCCCATATAATCAGCCGTCACGCGCTCAATGCCGTTCGAAGCGCCGGACACGCCGCGAAAGATATTGCCCGCGCCGACCACGATGCAAACTTCTACCCCCAGCTTGACGGCCTCTTTCACATCGGCGGCAATACGCTCGATCGTCCCCGGATCGATCCCGTATTCCCGGTCCCCCATCAGGACTTCGCCCGACATTTTCAGCAGAACGCGCTTGAATTTCAGATCAGGGCTGGCCATGGGTACGGCATCCTTTTTCACAGCTTGGGCAGATTGCATAATAAATACTCTTTCAGTCTTGCGGGTTACACATGTAATAACAGCCGCCTTGCCCTGAAAGCAATGCGGCTGTCATCAAAAAGCGGTCTTTTACAGATTAGCCGTTCACAACAGACGCCACTTCCGCAGCGAAATCCGTTTCGGCTTTCTCGATGCCTTCGCCCAATTGGAAACGCACGTATCCAGCGAGTTTCACCGGCGCACCGGCATCCTTGGCAGCGTTTTCCAGAACTTTTGAGATTTTAGTTTCACCGTCCATAACAAATACCTGATCCATCAGGCAAATCTCTTCGTAAAATTTGCGCATCCGGCCTTCGAGCATTTTCTCGATGATATCCGCCGGCTTGCCGCTGGCCTTCGCCTGATCGCGAAGCACGTTCTTCTCACGCTCGATCGCTTCCGGCGTAACATCGGCGCTGCTCAGGAATTGCGGGCTGGCAGCGGCCACATGCATGGCGATCTGCTTGCCGAGCGCTTCCAGCCTGGCCTTGTCGCCCGTGGACTCGAGCGCCACCAGAACGCCGATCTTGCCCAATCCGGGATTGATCGCATTATGGACGTAACCGACGACAACGCCGTCTTTAACTTCCAGCGTCTGCGTGCGGCGCAGGCTCATGTTCTCACCGATCGTCGCGATCAGGCTGGTCAGTTTTTCCTGAACGTTTTTACCGGCCTCGAAAGCGGTACCCGCCAGAGCCGCGATATCGCTTTTCGCTTCCAGCGCCAGTTCAGCCGCTTTTGTAACAAAGCTCTGGAACTGGTCGTTACGAGCTACAAAATCAGTCTCGGCGTTGACTTCCAGAACCGCGGCCTTCTGGCCCTGAATGGCAACCGCCACCAGACCCTCGGCAGCCGTGCGCCCTGATTTCTTGGCCGCTGTCGCCAGCCCTTTTTTGCGCAGCCAGTCTACGGCGGCTTCCATATCGCCGCCCACTTCCGTCAGCGCTTTTTTCGCATCCATCATACCCGCACCGGTTTTCTCGCGCAGATCCTTAACCATTGAAGCCGTGATCTCTGCCATAACTAAATCCTTTCCTGAGTTTACAAAAGCCCTCCCCCTGAGGGGGAGGGTTTGGGTAGGGTTCACAAGTCCGACGATAAATAACGCGACATCTTAAACCCTCCCCAATCCCCTCCCTCGGGGAGGGGGATTAAACGAGGTTAAACAGCAGTCGCCTGCTTTTTCACTTCTTCGACTTCTTCCGTCACGACTTCGGCGGCTGGCAGTTTCTGCACCGGATTCCGGGCCGCGCCCAGATCCTTGCCGGATTTGGACATTTCAGCCTGAAGGCCCGACAGAACGGCACCCGCGAACAGCTCGCAGTACAAATCGATCGCGCGCAAGGCGTCGTCGTTACCCGGGAACGGGAACGCAATACCCGCCGGATCGCAGTTGGAATCGATCACCGCGAATACGGGAATGCCCAGCGTGTTGGCTTCCTGAATAGCGATTTTCTCTTTGTTGGTGTCGATAATGAAAATGGCGTCTGGGCGGCCTCCCATTTCCTTGATACCGCCGATGGATTTCTCGAGCTTCTCATGCTCGCGACTCATCATCAGCTGTTCTTTTTTGGTGTAGCCGGATACGTCGCCACCCAGAATTGTTTCCAGTTCGCGCAGACGGTTGATGGACGTGGTGATGGTTTTCCAGTTGGTCATCATCCCGCCGAGCCAGCGGTGGTTCACGTAATATTGACCGGATTTCTTCGCGGCTTCCGCCACTTTCTCCTGCGCCGCGCGCTTCGTGCCCACGAACAGGACGCGGCCGCCATTAGCGGTAATTTCCTGAACGGCCTTCAGGGCGCGATCCAGCATCGGCACGGTTTGTTGCAGGTCGAGAATATGCACGCCGTTACGAACGCCGAAGATATACGGCTTCATTTTAGGATTCCAGCGGCGTGTGTGGTGACCGAAGTGAACGCCCGCTTCGAGCAGTTGGCGCATGGTGAATTCAGACATGGTTCTTTCCTTTTCCGGTTATGCCTCTGCGGGGAGTATCTCATTGATTTCCTTACGGATTTCAGCAAAACACCGGAGGGCGGACATCCACCCGTTCCCGCATGTGAATTTAACAATTGGCGTGGTTTTACAGGGGATTCCCGCAGATTTCAAGGAAATTCTAAGCCAGAACGCTATGCCCGAACCTTACGCAGTCCCATTATTATGCGACACAATATGTTAATTATAAATAACCAGCCGCCATGTGCGGCAGAGCCTAACGCTCCTCAATCCCCTCGACCCCGCTGGCTTTCAGCAGCGCATTACGCGCCGCGGCGGAAAAATTCCATTGCCCCGGCAAAGCCACTTCAGCCAGCAGTCCCGGTCGCACCGGAACCAAAACCTTGACCGCCACGCGCCCCCTGCCCTCGACATTCAGCAATTGCTGCAATTGTGCCAGAGGCTTGTCGGAAGAAATATGGATACACACCTCTTTCAGGCGGGTCGCCAGAACGTCCTCCAGCGGTTTCACATCCTGCGCCGTCATGCGGATCTGCTCGTCGCGCGACTCCGCCATCACCTTCACGAGCAATGTCTTGCCTTCTTCAAGGTAATCGCGCGCGCGGCTCAACCCTTCCGAAAACAGCATCACCTCGAAGATCCCCGTGGCATCCGAAAGCTGAAGGAAGGCGAATTTGTTGCCGCTCTTTTGCGATACCTTGATGTTCTTCTTCAGCAGAACCCCGGCCATATCCACCATGGCGCTGCCCTGCCGCGCCACCATGTCGTTCACCGACGCGATATTATGAATCTCCATGCGCTCAAGCTGCGCGGCCTTGCTGTCCAGCGGATGCGCCGAAAGATAAAAACCGACCGCGTCGAACTCATGTGACAGCTTTTCCAGCGGGTCCCATTCCGGCACGTCGGGCAATGCCGGCATCAGCGCCTGCGCACCTGTCGCCGGACCGCCGAACAGGCTGGTCTGCCCGCTGGCCCGCTCCTGTGCCAGCGATTGCGCATGACGCAGCATCGTTTCCGCCGCCGCATGGGCCTGCGCCCTTTTCACGCTGAAACTGTCGAACGCCCCGGCGGCGGCCAGCTGCTCAAATTGGCGGCGATTCATCAGGCCCGGATCAATGCGGCTGGAAAGATCAGTCATGGATTCATAAGGGCCATTCGCGCGGCGCTCGGCGATCAATCCCTCCATCGCCTGTGCGCCGATGCCTTTCAGCGCCGCCAGCGCATAACGCACGGCATGGCCCTCGACCGCAAACGTGACTTCGGATTTATTGATATCCGGCGGCAGCAGCGGAATGCCCATCTTGTCGAGTTCCTGCTTGAACACCGCCAGTTTGTCGGTGTTGCCAATATCCAGCGTCATCGACGCCGCCATGAATTCGACCGGATAATTGGCCTTGAGCCACCCCGTCCAGTAAGAAATCAGCGCATAAGCCGCCGCGTGCGATTTATTGAATCCATAACCCGCGAACTTGTCGATCGTATCGAATATTTCCGAAGCGCGCGCGGGCGTTACCTGACTATGCGCGACGGCGCCCTCGACGAATTTCTCGCGCTGCGCGTCCATCTCCGCCTGGATTTTTTTACCCATCGCGCGGCGCAGCAGATCGGCACCGCCCAGCGTATAGCCCGCCAGCGCCTGCGCCGCCTGCATCACCTGCTCCTGATAAACCATGATACCATAGGTTTCCTCAAGGTAAGGTTGCAGTTTCAGGTGCATATAATCAGGCGCGCTCTTGCCCTCTTTGATCTCGATGTAACGCGGAATATTGTCCATCGGGCCAGGGCGGTAAAGCGCGACCAGCGCGATGATATCCTCGAAACGGTTTGGCTTCATGCTCATCAGCGTATGACGCATCCCCGCGCTTTCCACCTGAAACACGCCGGTCGTCTTTCCCTCGCTCAGCAGTCTGTATGTCTTTTCGTCATCCAGCGGCACCTGCAGTATATCGATATCCTCTCCAGCAGCCTGCCTGATATACTCAACCGATTTCTGCACCACCGTCATGGTTTTCAGGCCGAGAAAATCGAATTTCAGCAATCCCGCCTGTTCGATATATTTCATGTTGAACTGCGTCACCGGCATATCGGACGAAGGATCGCGATAAAGCGGCACCAGTTCCTCCAGCGCCCGCCCGCTGATGACCACACCGGCGGCATGGGTCGAGGCATGGCGGTAAAGCCCTTCGAGCTGTAACGCGATATCGATCAGCTTGCCCGTGGTTTCATCGCTGTAGCGCATGGCGTTCAGGTCAGGGTCCTGCTCCAGCGCCTCTTCCAGCGTGATCGGATTCGCCGGGTTGTTCGGAATCATCTTCGCGATACGATCGACCTGCCCATAGGGCAATTGCAGCACACGCCCTACGTCGCGCACCACGGCACGCGCTTTCAACTGGCCGAAGGTAATGATCTGCGCCACCCGGTCGTTGCCGTAGCGGCGGCGCACATATTGAATTACCTCTTCACGGCGATCCTGGCAAAAATCGACGTCGAAGTCCGGCATCGACACGCGCTCCGGATTCAGGAAACGTTCGAACAGCAGATTGAAGCGCAACGGATCAAGGTCGGTAATCTTCAACGACCACGCCACGACCGAACCCGCGCCGGACCCCCGCCCCGGCCCCACCGGGATATTATTATCCTTGGCCCATTTGATAAAATCGGAAACGATCAGGAAGTAACCGGGGAAGCCCATTTTGTTGATGGTATCCAGCTCGAACCGCAGCCTGTCTTGATAGGGTTTCGCCGCATCCGCCCGCGCCGCATCGTCCATGCCTTCCGCAAATACGAAATTATTCAGGCGCCATTCCAGACCTTCCGCAGCCTGCGTTTCCAGCTCATCCGTTTCATTGCGCCCGCTTTCCGTCTTGAAAGGCGGCAAAATCGGATTGATGGCCTTCAGCAGGTAACTGCAACGTTTCGCGATAACGATCGTATTATTGACAGCCTCGGGCAGGTCGGCGAACAACGCCGTCATTTCTTCAGGTGATTTGAAATAATGCTCCGGCGTCACCTTGCGGCGATCCGTTTCCGTGACATAGCGCCCCTCGGCGATACAGAGCAACGCGTCATGCGCCTCATACATGCCGCGCTCGGAGAAATAGCAATCGTTCGTCGCCACCAGCGGAATGTCATGCTTGTATGCCAGATCGATCAACCCGTCTTCGATACGGTCTTCTTCCGGCACATTATGACGCTGGATCTCGATATAAAGACGGCCCTTGAAAATCTTCTTCAGGCGCTTGGTGACTTCCTCCGCCTGCTTCGGCTGGTTATGTACCAGATACTGCCCCACCGGACCTTTCAAGCCCCCGCTCAGACAGATCAGCCCGCCACTCAGCATTTCAAGTTTCTCCCAATCGATATGCGGCTGGCTATTGGCTTCCACTTCCATGAACGAACGGCTGACAAGAATGCAAAGATGGCGATACCCCTCCTCCGTCTGCGCCAGCAATACCAGTTGATGCCCTTCCAGCCCCAATTGAACCTGACACCCGATAATCGGCTGCAATCCCCCCTTGGCAGCTTCCATGGCGAATTCCAGCGCCCCGAACAGGTTGCCCGTATCGGTAACCGCCACGGCAGGCATGTTATATTGCTGGCAAAGCTTGATGATCGCCTTGGTCTTGATCGCCCCTTCCGCCAGTGAAAAGGCGGAATGCGTATGCAGATGAATAAAGGGGGCGGGATTTTCGGACATAAAAGACATTAAAGACTAAAATCCGCCGGAAACCAAGGTTTAATAAACCAGCAAACGCCCGCCCTTAAGCTCGAAAATCCGATCCATTTTCTCAGCAAGATCGAGGTTGTGCGTGGCAACGATGGCGCCGATACCCGTGGTCCGGACCAACTCGATCAGAATCTCGAAAACATCCGCCGCCGTATGCGGATCGAGGTTGCCCGTAGGCTCGTCAGCCAGCAGCAGCTTGGGGTTATTCGCCAGCGCGCGCGCAATCGCCACGCGCTGCTGCTCCCCACCCGACAAACGCGCCGGGCGGTGATTGAGACGATGCCCGAGGCCAAGCGCCGTCAAAAGCTTTGTCGCATGTTGACGCGCCGCCGGGCGGTCTTTGCCCGCGATCATCTGCGGCAGCACCACGTTTTCAATCGCGGAAAATTCCGGCAGCAGGTAATGAAACTGATAAACAAAACCGATAAACTCACGGCGCAGCATCGTGCGCTGGCGCTCATTCTGCCCTGTGACTTCCTGCCCGTTGATGACGATACTGCCCGCCGTCGGCGTATCCAGCAGGCCGATCATCTGCAACAGCGTCGATTTACCCGCGCCGGACGGCCCCACCAGCGCCACCATCTCGCCCTTCTGGAGGGAAAGACTCAGATCCTTAAGAACGGTCAGCGTCTCCCCGCCCTGCGAGAACGTACGCTCCAGCCCCTGCACCTGAAGAAGACGGCCCGAATCCTTCCGATCATCCGATAATCCGGTCATCCGATCATCTCCCTCACTCATAGCGCAAAGCCTCCACCGGATCTAGACGCGCCGCGCGCCACGCCGGATAAATCGTCGCCAGAATGGAAATCGTAAAGGCCATGGTCACGACCACTGCCACCTCATCCCACTCCACGATCGCGGGCAGCTTCGAAAGGAAATAAATCTCCGCGTTGAACAGCTCCGTACCCGACAACCCCTGAATCCACTGGCGTATAGACTCGATATTCAGCGCAAACAAGATTCCCAGCACCGCGCCCATGGCCGTGCCGGAAATGCCGATACAGGCCCCCGTCATCATGAAAATACGCATCATGCTGTTCCGCGTCGCGCCCATGGTGCGCATGATGGCGATATCGCGCCCTTTATCCTTCACCAGCATAATCATCGATGAAATGATATTAAACGCCGCCACGATAATAATCATGGTCAAGATCAGGAACATGACGTTCCGCTCCACCTGCAACGCCGTATAGAAGCTGCCATTCATATCGCGCCAGTCGTAAACCCCCGCCTCGCCCTTGACGTCCGTGGAAATACGCCGGCGCACGTCGCCGATGCGGTTGGGGTCGGTCGTAATGATCTCAAGCGAGCTGACGCCCTGCGGCATCTGGAAGAATATCTGCGCGGTATCCAGCGGCATGAATACGAAACCGCTGTCATATTCGAACATCCCCACGTCATATATCAGCCCGACCGTGAAAGTGCGGCTGACCGGAATGCCGCCGAAAGGGCCCGCCCGCGTCTTCGGCGATACCAGCGTAATGTCGTCGCCCACATTCAGCCGGAATTTCTGCGCCATCTTCACGCCGATCGCGACATTGAATTCACTGAAATTACGTATATCGCCCTCGACGATGGATCGGGAAAGGATAGGCTTGCGCGCTAGGTCGGACTGGCGCATCCCCCGGGCGATCGCCCCGCTGGTCTGGCCATGTGACGTAATCAAAACCTGCCCCTCGATGATCGGGGAAACGGAAACCACGCCTTCCAGCTCCTCCAGCCGCAGCGACATGGCGTTATAATCCTGCAACGGCGAACTCGCATAAACGCTCATATGGCCGTTCAGCCCCAGAATGCGGGTAATCAGCTCATGCCGGAAACCGTTCATCACCGACATGACGATAATCAGCGTCGCCACCCCCAGCATAATGCCCAGAAAGGAAAACGCCGCGATCACGGAAACGAACCCTTCCGCCTTGCGCGCGCGCAGGTAACGCCCTGCCAGCATGAATTCAAAAGGTGATATCATCAATAAGACTTCCCGATCAAAACCTTCCGCCCATCGTCTTCAAACGGCATACAACGGTGCGAAACCGAATGATCGGCTTTCAAAACCTTGAAACCTTCCGGATCGTTCAGGCTGGCAGCGCTGTCGATACGGCAAAAACCCGTGCCGCCGCCTTTATAAAAAGCGTCGATATCCGCGAGCGTTTTCACGTCATGGATATGGGCGCGGCAAAATTCCCGGTTGCGCTTCAGCATATCCGCCTGCATCCGGTCGAGAACGCCCTGAACCGTGTTGACGAATTCATCGCCTGTCACCGTGGCCTTGGAATCCTTGCCCAGATCGCGGCGCACATAGGTCAGCTTGCCTTCATCCATTTCGCGTTGCCCGATCTCGACCCGCACCGGCACGCCCTTCTTGATGGAGTCCCACATCTTGTCGCTGGATCGCGCATCCGAAACATCCAGCTTCACGCGAATGCCGCTAGCCTTCAGGCGCGCGGCCAGCTGGCTGCAATGCGCGAACACGGCGGTGCCTTCATCCTTCACGATCGGGATGATCGCTACCTGATACGGCGCGACCTTCGGCGGCATCACCATCCCGTCGTCGTCCGCGTGGGACATGATCAGCCCGCCAATCGAGCGCGTGGACAAGCCCCATGACGTCGTATGGCAGAAATGCTGCTGCCCGTCGGTGCCTTGATACTGAATATTGAATGACTTGGCAAAGTGCTGCCCCAGATTATGCGACGTGCACGCCTGCAAAGCCTTGCCGTCCTGCATCATCGCCTCGATGGTAATGCTGTTATCGGCGCCGGGGAAACGTTCATCCGCCGTTTTCTCCCCCTTCACGCCGCCGATAGCCAGATAATTTTCGTAAATGTCATTATAAACGTCGAGCATTTTAAGCATGTCGTCATACGCTTCCCTGGCGGTCGCAAAGGCGTTATGCCCCTCCTGCCACAGGAATTCCGTGGTACGCAGCCACTGGCGCGGACGCATTTCCCAGCGCATCACGTTCGCCCACTGATTCAGCAGCAACGGCAGGTCGCGATAAGACTGCACCCATTTCGCCATCGAGTCGCCGATAATAGTCTCCGACGTCGGGCGGATGATAAACGGCTCCTCCAGCTTCGCATCCGGCGCGGGGATCAGGTCGCCCTGCGGCCCCTTTTCCAGACGATGATGCGTCACGACCGCGCATTCCTTGGCGAAACCGTCAATATGCTCGGCTTCCCTGGAAATGAACGACAAAGGAATCAGCAGCGGGAAATAGGCATTTTGCACGCCCTGCTCCTTGATCTTGTCGTCCAGCGCGCGCTGCACATTCTCCCACAGCGCATAACCATAAGGCTTGATGACCATGCAGCCGCGCACCGGCGCGTTCTCGGAAAGGTCGGCGGCCTTCACGACGCCCTGATACCACTCAGGAAAATTTTCCGCGCGCGTGGGCGTAATGGCGGTTCTTGAATTTTTCTTCTGCTCTGTCTTTTGCGCCTGTGCCGTCATTTTTAATTCCCCTGCCCCCAGATGATACCGTCTTCCCTTTCCAGATCCTGATTGGTGCGTTCCCCCATCGGCTGTTGCGGCTGCGGTGCCGCCGGTGCAGTTTCTACAGCGGGTTGCAAGGATTCAGGCGCTTTCCGGGCCGGCACGATAAACTGACCCAGCGTATGCGGCGGCAACGGCTTGGTGGCCATGGCGTTAGCCGGAATCACGACCCGCCCCGCGTCCATATCCGTCGTAATGCGCGAAACCACCGGCTGCTGCACGCGGGGTGCCACGGGCACCGTCGCCACGGGCAAGGCCGGCGCGTCCGCCGGAACCACAATCTTATCCGCCGTCGTCAGCGGCACCGCCGGAGCGACAGGTGCGGCTGGAACGGCAGGCACGGTCACCGTCCCCTGCGCAGGAACAACGGCTACAGGGGCGGCAGCCGTGGCTCCACGATCGCACAAAACCACCGCCACTTCGGTCATGTCCTGACCGTTGAAGCTGACGCGGCCATCTTTATGAATCTCGATCATGCCCATGGCGGCTTTCATCTCCGCCCCTGCGGGAACGCTGCCCAGACGCTGCGCCAGATCGACCGTCATCGGAATGCGCACGACATCGGGCGCCATCGACGGCGCGGCATTGACGTCGGCGACCACGACCGCCTGACCGTTCACATCCACGCCGGGCCGGTAAACCGTATCAGGGGATGCCACATGCTGGCTCCGCAGTTTGCAAAGCGCCAGATCGCTTTCAGCCCAGGCGGGCAACGGCGAAAAAGCCAGCAATACGGCAGTCAGGATCAATTTTTTCATTTTCTCATCTCCTCGGACATGGCACGGGCGGCATCGTGAAAACTGATAATCTCCACTTCAACCAGAACATAAATAATAACCCATATCACGGCGGCAACGATCCCCGTCGCGATAAATTTCTGTTTCAGGCGTGGATTCGCGGGCGCGCTGGGCGCATTGCCCACCTGTGGACTCTGGTCCGCCTGATTGCCCCACGGCAGGACCGCGAACAACACCGTCCAGTACGTGATGAAATATACGAATAAACCCGCGACCCAGCTCATACCCGCACCACATGAACGGTAGCCTTGGGCTTGATGCCCAGCATCGCGTGCATATAACGGCGCACGCCGATGCGCACTTCCTCATGCACGGCATGATCGTCCGCCAGGTCCTCGCGCTCCATATCGGCCAGCGTATCCTCTATCTCCTCCAGAAGGTCGCGCATGATCTTTCTTTCCGCGGGATTGCTCTCGTCGACAAGCCCGGTAGTCGAAACCTTGGGGTCGGCCAGCAGGTCGCCCCGCGCATTGATAACCAGCGTCACATGGACGATCCCGGTATATTGCAGCTTGCGCCGTTCGGAAATGGAAGCGTGGTTTACATCGATAATACGCGTTTTCTCAACCGCCAGCAGGCCCGTCTGCACATGATCGACGATCGCAGGCGTACCGGGGCCGAGGCAGACGACGGAACCGTTATGCGGCACGATGACATGCGGCACCTGGCACTGGCGTGCAAGTGCCGCCTGCGCCTCCAGCATGATGCGTTCGCCATGCACGGGCACGACCACCTTCGGCCTGACCCAGCTCAGCATATCCACGATTTCATCGCGGCAGGGATGGCCGGAAATATGGATGGTATGCGGCGTATCGTTCGGCGTAACCACATCCACCCCGGCAGCGCACAGGTTGTTGCGCACGGCGTTGATCTCCTTCTCGTTGCCCGGAATGGCGCGGGAGGAAAAAATCACCGTATCGCCACGGCCCAAAACGATATCCTGATGATCGCCGCGCGCTATGCGCGCCAGCGCCGCCCTGGCCTCGCCCTGCGAACCCGTCACGACCAGAACCTGCTTCTCGTCCGGCAGATAGCCGATTTCCTCCTCGCTGACGAAATCGGGAATATCGCGCAGATAACCGCAATCGACCGCGGAAGCCACCATCGCGTGCAGCGAGCGCCCGACCAGCGCCACGCGGCGATCCGCTGCCCGCGCCGCCCTGACGATACTTTGCACGCGGGCGATGTTGGAGGCAAAAACGGTAATGCCGATACGGCCCCTGCATTCGGTGAAAAGCTGGGCCAGCCCCTTTTCCACCTCCACTTCAGACCCCGTGCGCCCCGGCACTTCGGCATTGGTTGAATCGCCCACATAAGCCAGGATGCCTTTGCCGCCCGCTTTCCTGAGCGCATCCTCATCCGTCGGCTTCCCCAGCACAGGGGTAGGATCGAGATTCCAGTCGCCGCTATGCAGGACGCGGCCCGCCCTCGTTTCAATCAGCAGCGCCGCCGTATCCGGAATCGAATGCGACACATGAATGAATTCAAAACCGAACGGGCCGACATTGATATGTTCGCCGGGTTCGACGACGTTGATGATCGCCTCGCGGCTGGCCATGACTTCATCCATCTTGCGCTTCAGCACCGATGCCGTGAACGGCGTGCAGTAAATCGGGCATTTCAGGCGCGGCCACAAATGCGCGACGGCGCCGATATGATCCTCATGCGCATGGGTGATAATCAGGGCGCAAAGGTCGTTCTTGTAAGGCTCGATAAAAGCCGGGTCGGGCAGCACGATGTCGATGCCGGGAAACTTCTCGTCGGCGAACCCCATGCCGCAATCGACCGCCAGCCATTTGCCGTCATGGGCATAGAGATTGAAGTTGACGCCGAACTGCTCGCTGCCGCCAAGCGGAACGAAGTAAATCTGTTTCGGGTCAAGACCGATATCCTGTACGACTGCCTGGGGCATAAAGTCAACGCGCCTAATGTAATGTTTTGACCGGGACTTCCGGTTCATCAAAATAGATTTCTCCGGCCCGGATGACAATTCGTTTATTTTCGGAAATCTCGAGAATAAGACCGCCCGCCTCGTCAATATCCCTGAAAATGCCTTTTTCTTCACGCGCGGGCAGCCGGGCCGTCAGTTTATGGCCAATGGCATGGGCCTGATCCAGCCACGCCTTGCGGATCGGGCCGAAACCTTCCCCCTTCCAGACCCCGTAGTAAGCATCGAGATAATGAAGCACCCGGTCGCGAAACGGATGCACCGCCAGCCTGTTATCGCCGGAAACGCCCTTCAATTCGATGCAGCCCGGCGGCGCGGATAAAATATTGACACCGATCCCGATCACCAGATGGCCAACGAGTCCTTTCGGCGAAAGTTCACTCTCCAGCAGGATTCCCGCCGCTTTTTTACCGTCGATCAGGATATCGTTCGGCCATTTCAGGGTTTTCCGGTGCCCCTCGACCATGAATTCGTCCATCGCCGCCGACACCGCCAACGCCACGACAAAGGAAATCTGCCCCGCGAGATCCGCCGTGCACAGCGGGCGCAGCAGCACCGACATATAAAGATTGCCCATGGGCGAAATCCAATTATTGCCGTGGCGTCCGCGCCCCTCCGACTGGGTCAGCGCCTGCACCACCAGCCCTTCATCGGCACCCTCGTCAAGAGCGCGTATTTTCACTTCGTCCTGCGTCGAAGGCAGAACGGCGAAGGTTTCTATTTTCCACGTCACGCTCATCCGACGAACAATGCGCTGGCCGTGTGACGGGCCATATCCACCAGCATGTTCGGCTTCAGGATAAAGAGCAGCACGAAGACGACGCTGAGCGTCACCACCGCGCGCTTGGCGAATGCCACTTGCCTGTCCAGCGGTTCGGCGGCTTCATCGAAGAACATGACCTTGATAATGCGCAGATAGTAATAAGACGCAATAACCGACGTCAAAACGCCGACGACCGCCAGCACGTAAAACTCGCCCGCCACCGCCGCCTGAAACACCAGCAGCTTGCCGAAAAAACCCGCCAGCGGTGGAATGCCGCTCATCGAGAACAGCAGGATCGCCATCGCATAGGCCATCATCGGGCTGGTGCGTGAAAGCCCGGCCAGATCGGAAATACCTTCGACGGCCCGCCCGCCGCGGCGCATACACAGGATAACGCCGAAGATGCCCGCCGCCATGGCCATATAAATGATTATATAAAGGATCGCGGCACCGGCCCCCTGCTCGTTCGCCACCACAACGCCCAGCAGCGCATAACCCATATTGCCGATGGAGCTGTAAGCCATCAGGCGCTTGATATTGTTTTGCACAAGCCCCGCCAGCGCCCCCCAGACCATCGACGCAAAAGACAGGAACCATATAATCTGCTGCCATTGCGGCGTCAGGCCATGGAACGGGCCGTAGAGCAACTGCATCAGCACCGCCATGGCCGCCAGTTTCGGCACGATGGCAAAGAAGGCCGTGACCGATGTCGGCGCCCCTTCATATACGTCCGGCGTCCACATATGGAACGGCACGGCGGAAATCTTGAAAGCCACCCCCACGAGCATAAACACCATGCCGACCATAAAGCCCGTCGACATGCCGTCGAACCCTTCAAGGCTGGATGCAATTCTGGCATAATCCAGAGAGCCGGAGAAACCGTAAGCCATCGACATGCCGAAAAGCAGCATCCCCGACGCCAGCGCCCCCAGCACAAAATATTTCAGGCCCGCCTCCGACGATTTCGCATTGTCGCGGCGAATGGCCGCCAGCACATAAAGCGCCAGAGACTGCAACTCGAATCCGACATAAAGCGAGAGCAGGTTATGGGACGAAACCATAATCATCATGCCCACCCCGGCAAACAGGACCAGCACCGGATACTCGAACCGCGCCATCATTTCCTTATGCAGATAACTGACGGACAGCGCGATCGTGGCCATCAAGCCGCTCAGGAGCAGCAGGGAGATAAAAGCCGTGAACGGATTGATACGAAACATCCCGTTCATGACTACTTTGTCCTCCCAGCCGACACCCAGCAGGAAAACGCCCGCCAGCGCGAAAGCGCAGAACACCGCCCAGCTGATAAAGTTCGTGGACTGGTTGCCGCGCACGACGCCCGCCACCAGAAGAACCATGCCCGCCAGCGCCAGAAAAATCAGCGGCATCGCAGACGTCATTTCCGATAAATTGAAGCTACTCATTTGTCTTGATCTCCGGCGCTAATTCCTTGGTCCTGGCGTCCCGCTCCGCACCCTCTTCCGGCGCGGCGGCTTCAGCGGAAGCCTCATCCGCCTTTTGCAACTGCATTTCGTAATGGGCGCGCAGGTTGGCGACCGACGGCGCGACACGCTCCATCACATAACCGGGGGCGATCCCCAGCCACAGCACCAGCACCGCGAACGGTACGAATATCAGGAACTCCCGTCTGTCGAGATCGGGCATGGCCGCCGCGTCGGCGTTTTCCTGCGGGCCGAACACCACGCGGCGATACAGCACCAGCATGTAAGCCGCGCCCAGGATAACGCCCGTGGTCGCGAACACCGCCACCCACGTATCCGCCTGGAACGCGCCCAGCAGCACGAGGAATTCGCCGACGAAACCGGACGTCCCCGGCAGACCCACCGAAGCCAGCATCATCAGCATGAACACGGTCGCGTATTTCGGCATGTTCCTGACCAGCCCGCCGTAACGCGCGATCTCGCGCGTATGCAGGCGGTCGTAAACCACGCCCACGCACAGGAACAGCGCGCCTGAAACGATCCCGTGGCTGACCATCTGGAAGATGCCGCCTTCAATCCCCTGCGTCGTCGCGGTAAAGAGGCCGAGCGTCACATAACCCATATGGGCGACGGATGAATAAGCGATCATCTTCTTCATGTCGCTCTGCACCAGCGCTACCAGAGAAGTATAGATAATCGCCACGACCGACAGCCAGAACACCATGTCGGCGAAATGCGCCGAAGCCTCCGGAAACATCGGGATCGAGAAACGCAGGAAACCGTAGCCGCCCATCTTCAGCAGCACGCCCGCCAGTATGACGGAACCCGCCGTTGGCGCTTCCACGTGCGCATCCGGCAGCCATGTATGCACCGGCCACATCGGCATCTTGACCGCGAAGCTGGCGAAGCACGCCAGCCACAGCCACATCTGGATATCCCGCGCCACAGGGTTCGCGATCAGCGTCGGAATGTCGGTGGTTCCGGCCTTGAAATAAAGCGTCAGGATCGCCAGCAGCATCAGCACCGAGCCAAGCAGCGTATAAAGGAAAAACTTGAACGACGCATAAACCCGGCGCGCCCCGCCCCACACGCCGATAATCAGGAACATCGGTATCAGCACGGCTTCAAAGAACACATAGAACAGGACGGTATCGAGCGCGCAGAACGTCCCGATCATGAAAGTTTCCAGCACCAGGAACGCGACCATATATTCCTTCACCCGGGACGTAACCGCTTTCCAGCTCGCCAGAATGCAAACCGGCGTCAGGAACGCCGAGAGCACGACGAAAAACAGCGAAATGCCGTCCACGCCCATGTGATAGCCGATGCCGAGGTCGGCAAACCACACCTGCTTTTCGACGAACTGGAACGAAGCGCTCGCCGGATCGAACCTTGCCAGCATGTAAAGCGACAGGGCAAAAGTGAAGATCGAGGTATATAGCGCCGCGAAACGCGCATTGCGCGCCACCACCCCGGCCTCGCCGCGGATCAGCATAACGAACAGCGCCCCCACCAGCGGCAGGAAGGTCATCAGCGACAGGATCGGAAAATCAACCATGTTTACTCTCTTATAAGCCTACGGTCATACGGTAGATCAGCCATGAAATCAGGCCCAGCAAACCGACGATCATGATAAACGCATACTGGAAC
>CAKTCH010000001.1 GCA_934538895.1 uncultured Alphaproteobacteria bacterium | reverse complement strand
CGGTGCCGGTTTCGTTTATATCGGTGTGCCTGAAATCGATGGCGTGCGCCAGTTAAGCGTGGACCGGTTCCGTCCGGCCCTGGAATCTTTTCTGGAGAAAGATCTGCCCCTTTTCTGCCCGAACCCGGATTATTATGCGCCGTCAGGTTCCGTTTATCAGGTCTGCCAGGGCATGATCGCCGCGACTTACGAAGAGATGGGCGGCAAGGTCGAATGGGGCGGCGGGAAACCCTTCCCCGGAATTTTTGACGAATGGATCGCTAAAATTCGCCTGTTGGACCGCGCCGATGCCTGCATGGTGGGCGATACGTTGCGCACCGATATCGCGGGCGCCGCCCGGGCGGGCATAAAATCTGTTCTCGTCACGGAAACCGGCCTCACCGCCGCCGCCGTTATTAACGCCGGAACGACGTTCGAAGCCGTCTACGAAAAAGAGGGAACCACACCGGATTTCACCCTGTCCCGCGTCGGCTGCGCCCCGGCTTAGACGCTGCGCGGTATTCCGCCGCCAATCCCCTGCACCAACGCCAAAAACATGCGCAGACGTTAATAAACTTTAAAGACGAGTATGGGAGAATAAAGCATACGGAAAAGAAATTTCCGTAGCGTCAGGCAACCCGACAGAAACTACGGGAGTATCAGGGATATGAGTGAGCTGAAAGAGCATTTCATCAAGGATTACCGCCTGATCATGGCAGAAATCATTTATCACATGCCCGACCGCCCGCAATTCCTGCAAAGCTTTATCTGGAATGAAATGGATATCGCCCCGCGCTACCCGGTACTGCACGGCTTCCTTGATTTCTGGGATAAGAACGTCGAGGGCAAGCTGCATTCGGTCTATGTCGATTCGCAGCGCATCATCACCCCAGGCGAATTCAAATACGCGCAGATGCAATTGACCGTACAATAAGGGATGTCCTGCCCGCGCCGCGCCGGTAAACCCGGATATTCAGGCCCGCGCGTTCATGAACATATTGCGGATAACGAACGACATGCCCGCGGTCGTGATCAGGGTCGAAAGCATGATGACGAAAATGCGCAGCACATTCATCACGAACTCCGCCAGGGGCGACATGCCGCCCGCCTCCAGGCCCAGTAACGGCACCAGCAGCATATTCGCCACGATCACAAAGCCGAACAGCACAGGTACGGTGCAGATCAGCCACACGCCCATCAGCCGGACGGACCCCATCAGCCCGCCAAGGCGTTTCAGATAGGCGCGGCCCGAAAAACCGGCCGCCGCCGGAATATAAAGCCAGAGATAGCGCACCATCCAGACAGTCACGACAATCATCAGCACGCCGGCCAGAGCCGTGTAAGGCGCCGTTTGCGCCTGTGCCGCCATATCGGCCATGCCGGTCCCCTCGCCCGTCATCGGCCCCGGCGGCGCCGTACCTGCCGGAACGACCGTCTTCTGACCCGGCACCGCCCCCTGCGGCGCGGCCATGAACAGCAATCCGGTCAGCCCGGTCTTAAGGAATTCGATCAGCGCGAAAAATACCGTGCCCGCCATGATGCCGCCCGCGCGGTCGCGCAGCATGGCGATATCGTTCTCGGCTACGCCCGTGGGGCGGAAAGGCCAGCGCTGCCCCAGATAAATCAGCCGCACCAGATGCGACATCACCCAGCCGTCGGCGAAGAAGGACGGCAGCATCAAAAGCGACTGCATGATGAAATCGAAATCATAACCGTTCATGATCACGGTCATGCTGCATACGAACTTGATGAATAGCGGAAAAATCGCCAGACGCATCAAATAGCGGCGCTCGCTCCAGACAAAGCTGTAACCCTTCATCGCAGAATCGGTAACGTCGAACGAAGCCATGCCAGACAGGGGCCCTTAACCGGTTGGAACAGATAACAGGGCATCATTGTGCCACGGTTAGGCGGCGGACGCCACACCCAGCTTTTCCTGAAGCGCGCTGGAAGACGTCGTATACTGGAAGCGCAGTTTTTTGTCCGGATAGACATAACGGAACGCCTGCTGCGCCATCAAAGCCCCTTCATGGAAGCCGGACAGGATCAGTTTCAGCTTGCCGGGATAGGTATTGATATCGCCGATCGCGAAAATGCCGGCTTCGGACGTCTCGAACTTCTCGGTATCGACCGGGATCAGGTTTTCATGCAGTTGCAGGCCCCAGTTGGCTACCGGCCCCAGCTTCATCGTCAGGCCATAGAAAGCCAGCAATGCATTGCAATCCCGGCGGCTTTCGCGGCCCTCGGCATCCGTCAGGATCACGGCGCTTAAAGCGCCGTTTTCGCCCTGAAGGCCGGACAGATTGCCGATCACCAGATCCATCTTCCCTACTGCCACCAGCGCGCGCATTTTATTGACGCTGTCAGGAGCGGCGCGGAATTCGTCGCGGCGGTGAACCAGCGTAATACGTTCGGCAACCGGTTGCAGGTTCAGCGTCCAGTCCAGCGCGGAATCGCCGCCGCCGGCAATCATCAAACACTTGCCGCGGAATTGTTCCATCTTGCGCACGGCAAAGAAAACAGACTTACCTTCAAAACTATCAAGGCCCGGCAGCGGCGGTTTTTTCGGCACGAAAGAACCGCCACCCGCAGCGATCACGATCACTTTAGCTTCGACAACCGTTTCACCGTCGGTCACGACTTCCCAGTTGCCGTTATCCAGTTTCTTAAGCTCCTGCACCATCTGCCCCAGATGGAACACCGGATTAAACGGCTTGATCTGTTCCATCAAACGGTCGGTCAGTTCCTGCCCCGTGATCACCGGCCATGCCGGAATGTCATAGATGGGTTTTTCCGGGTAAAGCTCGGCGCATTGGCCGCCCGGCTTGTCGAGGATATCGATCAAATGGCATTTCAAGTCCAGCAAACCCAGCTCGAAAACGGCGAACAGCCCCACCGGCCCCGCGCCAATAATCACCACATCGGTTTGATGTCTCTCCATGATCAATCCTTCAAAATTCTAACAAAATGCCTACCGATATATAAGCATTCAGCACCGTTTGGCAAGCCGGACGGCCAATGCTATACCATGGGGCCTGTCAAACGAAAGGACGCCGCACATGACCGATAAAAGCACAAACGCCATCAGAAACTGGCTGTTATTCTGCTGTTTCATGGTTCTGACCATGTGCGTCGTCGGCGCGATCACCCGCCTGACCGAATCCGGCCTTTCGATCACCCAGTGGAAGCCGATCACCGGAACCATCCCGCCGTTAAGCGCGGAACACTGGCAACAGGAATTCGACCTTTACAAAGCCAGCCCCGAATTCGCCAGCAAGCATTTCTGGATGAATATCGAGGATTTCAAGAAAATCTATGTCTGGGAATGGTCGCACCGTTTGCTCGGACGCCTGATCGGCGTCGTGTTTGCCTTACCCTTGCTGTGGTTTGCGATCCGCCGCCAAATCCCCCAAGGTTACGGCTGGAAATTTACAGGCCTTCTGGCACTCGGCGGCGCGCAGGGTTTCATGGGCTGGTACATGGTGCAAAGCGGCCTTGTCGATCGCCCGTCCGTCAGCCATTTCCGGCTGGCCGCCCATCTGGGCCTCGCGGTGCTGATCTTCGCGCTGATGTGGTGGTATGCGCTCGATTTCATGAAGAAAGCGGCGGCGGCACCCGCCTCTCCCGGCCTTGTGAAACACGGCTGGGCGATGCTGGTATTACTGGCGCTAACGATGATCTGGGGCGCGTTTACCGCCGGCCTTGACGGCGGCATGATCTATAACACCTTCCCCAAGATGGACGCACACTGGATACCGCCCGAACTGACCTTCAACGCCCCCGCATGGTACAACGCCCTCCACGCCCCGGCAGGCGCGCAATTCGTCCACCGTGCGCTGGCGGTGCTAGCCGGGCTGGGGATTCTGGCTCTGGGCCTGCGCGCCAGAGATCGCGCCTTGACCGCGATGGTGCTGATACAGGTGAGCTTGGGCATCGCCACCATTCTCTCGCAAGCGGCAATCCCGCTGGCGGCCCTGCATCAGGCAGGCGCATTGATCCTGCTGGCGCTGCTGCTGCGTCGCCTGCATAGCTTTAAATACAAAGTTTTATGAGACAATCTAACAAATTTGGCAAAATTATCACTTTATTAAAGTCGCTATTATAGTATAAACGTCACACGGCTGCCCCTATCATTTGCAGAGAAAGTTTATGAAGCAGTTAATTGAGGATACATCGCCGAACAGCACCCCTAAGGATGTCCTGCTTGCGCTTACACAAAAGAACAAAGGCGTATTTATTGGGGAGGTTCATCTGGATAGCGCCAAAGAGCCGGAGACCTTTAAGGCATCCGATCTAGTAAAGGATAATTTGAGTGAAGCATCAAAGAATGGTCTAAAAATCTTATTTCTTGAACACTTTTATACAAAAGACCAGCATGCTCTGGATGACTACATACAGACAGGAAACCGCAACACAATTTATCAGTTACATTTGGACAACCTGAAACAGGCAACACCCCATATTGATTGGGATACCCTATCGGCCAACCCCGCCAGCCAGACACTGTTTAAACGGCAAATCGATCGCATTCTCGACATCGTAGATCACGCACAAAAAAATGGGGTGAAGGTCATGGCGCTGGATAATTTCGACTTTGCGAATGCTGTGGCAGACAGAGGGGACGTCAACCCCCATTGGGCGCAATATATAAAAGACACCACGCAGGATACCCCGAATTCTCATTATTGGATTCTGGCAGGTGCCGCTCATAGCGGTGGCGAAAACGGTGTAGATAACCTGCTCCAAATCCCCAGTATGGATATAGACAGCCACCAAGCCATCAAAGGATACAATCAGGTGAAGCCATCATCAGAGATAGGCCCCTCTATACGTCCGGAAGATCGGGCCGACTATGTCTTCAAGCTAGGCCCGCCGCGCCCCTAAAGAAGGCTGCAAATAAATTAAACCGGCGCTGCCGTCCGGAAGCCCTTTTGTCCCGGCGTGGCGGCGGGTTTTCGAGCGGCCTCGCGGTGCGTATCCGTAAGAGACGTATGAAAGCTTTCGATATTCGACGGATATTGCGCCCGATCGACACAGCAATGAATTTTGCAATCGGGCGGGATATGACCCGAAGCGCGCATCTGCAGGATCACACCCTGCACGCGGCCCGCCATCACCAGATCGGGTTTGCCTTTATGATCGAACATATAAAGCGTTTCCCACGGCGGATCCTTGCGGTTGTTCGCCGCCGTGCAGTTCGTGCACCGCATTCTGGCCATGCTGGCAGGCGCGGGAATACTGGCATTGGGTTTGCGCGCGAAAGACTACGCGCTCAGCGTTATGGTGGTGACACAGGTGGGTCTGGGCATCGCGACCATCCTGTCGCAGGTAGCAATCCCGCTGGCCGCCCTGCATCAGGCAGGTGCCTTGATATTGCTGGCACTGCTGCTGCGCCGCCTGCATATTTTCAGACAGGCGCATTAAATTAGGGGAGGTCAGGCCGGTGCGTGATGGAAACCCGCGCGCGAGTTTGTCGGTGCCGGCGCCTTGTCGTCCTGCGCGGCGCTCTTAAATGCATCCGCAAGGAGCGCGCCGAAATTCCTGATGTTTTTTGGATACTCCGCCGGATCGGTACAGCATGAAATTCTGCAGTCCGGCGGTATACGCCCGGCTTCACGCATTTTATCGATCACGGACTGCACACGGTGCGCCATCTCCAGATCGGGCTTGCCTTTATGATTGAACATGTAAAGGGTTTCCCAAGGCGGGTCCTTGCGGTTATTCGCCGCTTCCACCATACGTACGATCTGCAAATCAGTGACAGGTTCTTTATTGGTACCGGAGAGATGAATGCAATTGCCGCAATCATAAACCTGATCGCCACAGCACTTGCGGAACCAGAACGCCTTGTAGGGATTATAATCCTGCTCCAAAGCCCGCCCATCGACGGCAACAGAACGGTGTTCTTGCTTCCCGAGCTTCTTCCACAATCTTTCGCACATATCGGCGAATTCGCGCAGATAAGCCGGCTGCTCATTCTCAGCCGTGCTGCCTCGCACCTGCGCGGATGCTGCTCTTTCAAAACCTCTTGCCATCATCATGATCACACCTGTACGTTTTTTCGTACTTCATAATATTTATGCATTATGGCACATCACGCCGCCAAAAAAAAGAAAAACACACACCCCCCGATCCTTCAGAGATGGCGGCAATGAAAGCCGCCCCGTTTGCCCGGCATTTGGGATTTTTCAATTTTTTGACTGATGAAGCCGATAATCACATAGATGAGAATGATTTGCAATAGCCCGCTTCCGCGTCAGGCCGCGACCGTCAGATTCTCGCGTTTCAGGATTTCGTGATAATAATCAAGGTATTGAGATACCGTTTTACTTTTAGTAAACTCGTTCTGATAACGACCGAACCCGTTAACCGTCAGCCGTTCGCGCAAGGCCGGATCGTCGATCACCCGCTGTATCGCCGCCCCCAGTGCCGCTGCGTCGTCGATCGGCACGATCAGCCCGTCCTCCCCGTCGCGCACATACTGGCGCGGCCCGTCGGACGCTGTCGTCACCAGCGGCACTTTCTGCGCCCAGGCCTGCACGAACACCGTGCCGAAGGGCTCGTAACGGGAAGGAAATACACAGATATTCGCCGTGGCGAACAAGGCCGCGCGGTCATCGCGCCAGCCGAGAAACCGCACGCGCGCATCCATGCCGATCTTGCGGCAATATTCCTCCAGCAGCGCACGGTCCGGCCCCTCGCCCGCGATCCAGAGATACGCGCCGGGCACCAGCTTCACCGCCTCCATGAGCACATCCATCGCCTTGGCCCTGTGCAGGCGCCCCAGCGCCAGCAGCAACGGCGCATCGCCGGGCGTATCGAGGGCGGCCCGGCTCACCGGAACGCCGTCGGCTTCCAGTTCGGCAAAATTGTTGATATGGCGGATTTTCACCGCGGGGATACCCGCTTCGATCAGATGACGGCGGATATCCGGCGTGATGGTCGAATAATAGTCTGTGGCGGCGAAATGCGAAGCCTTGTAATACCCGCCCAGGCGCGACACCACCAGATAACGCGGGATGCCCTCGGACGCCGCCCATTTCGGCGTGCGCTGCGCCGCGCGCGACATCCAAGTCTGAACGATATGCGGCTGGAATTCGCGAATGATCTTGCGCATCCGCCATGACGTATAGATATCGACTGCGCTGCCGAAAGGCAATGTGTGGGTCTTGATCCCCGCCGCCTCGAGGCGCGCCTGCCGCGCCGGGTTCTTCCGCGTCACGACTTCGATATCCTCGCCCGCCTCGTGCAGGGCGATGCACATATCGATAAAAGCCGTCTCAGCGCCGCCATGTGCGGCGCCGGCCATTACCTGAAGGATTCTCAATTATGGCCACCGGCGGGCGCTTTGTTATCGGGTTTGTTTTTGGGAACGGCATAAGGGAATTTCAATTCGTGCAGCGTCTGCGTCAGCTTCTCGCCCGTCCGATCCATGGTTTTCACGAGGCGCGCGCACGCGGACGGCGTGGTCAGCGGCCTTTTCTCCATGCGGTCGTAATTATGCCTGGCAAGCTGATCGAGCAGGTCAAGGAAAGCGGTTACATCCTTGGGCTTGCTGAACCGGCCATCATTGATAGCGTTCTTCATGTCCGTCTCGCGCGCCTGCAACTGCGTGCGGATATCGTCATGCCACGCCTTGTAAGCCGCATCCATGTCGGCTTTCATCTCGGGATTGTTCTTGCCGCAAAGATCGATCGTGGTCGAAACGCTTTTATTGGTCATCTGCACCGCGTGCAGGATGCCGAAGCCGTCGCTGATAACGCCCAGATTCTCCTTCTCGACCGGGGAAAACGTCTCCGCGATCTCGGCGGCTTTTTTCTCCAGTTTGACCGCCTGCGCGCTTTTGGGCGGCAACGGCTTATCCGCCGCGGGCGCGGGCGCCGCCGTCTGCGCCGAAGCAGCGGCGGACGTCATCAGGATCAGGGCTGTAGCCAAAAACGAAATACGCAGCATGATGGTTCGATCTCCTCGTTATCGTACGTATTTACGCACAAAACGCCCCCGAATGAAAGCCAGCCCGCACGACGGAAAAAACGAAACGAAAAAATTAGCCATCGGCACGAAGGCCGATGGCTAAGGGGGACAATCCATCCATCCCGTCAACGCTGCTACGGGCCAAGGACAATTGCGGGGCTGCAAGCCCGGCAACTCGGAGACGGATGAAATCACATCTATTTCTTATTTTACGGAAACTGTATGAAGAGCCTATAAATAATCGATAAAATTCGATCTATTTCAGCAAGGCGCGCATTAAAAAAGAGCGCCTTGCGGGCGCTCTTTAGAAAGGAATGTAGACTGGCACCGTTACTCAACCAGACGGTTCCACCAGCCTTTTTTCTTTTCGGCTGGTTCAGCGTTCACGACTTCGTAATCCTTGGGCGCTGGCGGTGCCGCCGGAGTCTCTGCCGTGCTGGCGCGGGCGCCATGACGAACGATTTTCACCTCGTTACGCTCCGTGCGCGCGGCTTCCGGCTGCGGCTGATAGCTGTCGTTCGCAATCGCTTCGGATGAGGGTTGCGCCACACCATCTTCGCGCGGCTGGGTATCGCCACCCTCACGCGGAGCATGGTCGCCGCGATGGCGGTCGCGTCCGCGGCCATAACGGCCACCCCTGCCATTGCCACGCCCGCCGCGACGGCTTCTGCCGCCTTCGCGCCCGCCCTCGCGATTTTCCTCGCCTCCGGCAGCCTCGCCGGATTCGGCATAACCGCCTTCATCGAAATTCTCGCCGAAACCGCCCTCCGAACCCTCGGCGGCGGCTTCGCCTTCATGCGGCCTGTCCTCACGGTCGCGGCCACGGCCACGGCGATTGCGGCCACCACGGCGGCCACGGCGGCGGCGCTCGCCGTTGCCTTCGCCGTCACGGCTTTCACGGATGCTGTCATCGGCGGCATCCTCTTCCCCGGCGAACTCATCGTCGGCTCCATCGTCGTCTGACGATGTGTCCGTTGCGATACCGTCGGCGGAAACGCCCGCCACGGGCGCCGCCATCACGGGCGTGCCGCGCACGAGGTCGATCTTGTGATTGTCCGGCGCCAGCGCTTCGTCGATGCGGATCATGATACGGAAGCCATAACGGCGCTCGATATCGTCCAGCATGTCACGCTTGTGGTTCAGGATGTAAATCGCCACTTCGTTGGAAAGGTGCAGGACCACCTCGACCGAGCGACCGCGAATGCCCTCTTCCTCAAGCGCGCGCAAGGCGGTAATGGCGGCGGAATCGACGGTGCGGACATAACCGATACCCTCGCAATGCGCGCATTTCTGGAATTGCGCCTCGGTCAGCGACGGGTTCAGCCGCTGGCGCGAAAGCTCCATCAGCCCAAACATCGAAATGCGGCCCACCTGAATGCGGGCGCGGTCGTTCGACAGCGCTTCTTTCAATCTGCGCTCGACCTTCGCGTTGTTGCGGCGGTCCTCCATATCGATGAAGTCGATCACCACCAGACCGCCCAGATCGCGCAGACGCAACTGGCGGGCCACTTCTTCAGCGGCTTCAAGATTGGTCTTGAGCGCCGTCTCCTCGATATGGCGCTCTTTGGTCGCCTTGCCGGAGTTGACGTCGATAGATACCAGCGCCTCCGTCGGGTTGATGACGAGGTACCCACCGGATCTCAGCGTCACGGTCGGCTCGCCCATCGCCGCGATCTGGCTCTCGACCTGATAGCGGTGGAACAGCGGAATGGTTTCGTCCTTATACTGCTTCACACGCCGGATATGCGAGGGCATCAGGATCTTCATGAAATCCTTGGCCATCTTGAAACCTTCATCCCCGGCGACGACGATCTCCTCGATCTCGCGGGCATAAAGATCGCGAATGGCGCGGCGGATCAGCGTGCCTTCCTCATGGATCTGCGCGGGCGCCACCGATTGCAGCGTCAGATCGCGGATACCGTCCCAGAGCTTCAGCAGGTAATCGAGATCGCGCTTGATCTCAACTTTGTTACGCTGCACCCCGGCGGTGCGCATAATGACGGACATGCCGTCCGGAATCTCGAGATCGGAGAGAAGGTCGCGCATCCGCTTGCGCTCCTCGAAGCTCGCGATCTTGCGGCTGACGCCGCCGCCGCGCGGGGAGTTCGGCATCAGCACGCAGTAACGGCCCGGCAGCGACAGATATGTCGTAACCGCCGCGCCTTTGTTGCCTCGTTCCTCCTTGCTGACCTGGATCAGCATGATCTGGCCGCGTTTGACGACCTCCTGAATCTTGTAGTTGCGGCGCAGGGAAGGACGCATGGGATGTTCGCCTTCGGTATCGCCCCCCACCATTTCCACACGGCGGGAACTGGCCGCCATGCGGCGCCCCCGGCCATTACGGCCACGGAAACGCTCACGGCCACGCCCTTCGCGGCCCCGGCCACCGCGCCCGCCACGGCCACGGCCTTCGCGCGGCCCTTCGCCGGGGATGACGTTGGCGTCTTCGCCGGATTTCAAATTGCCGATATTGTCGTCGATATCTTCCTCGTCGTCCGGGATATGATTGCCGATATCGTCGCCTTCCTCAGATTCTTCAGCATCCGGTTCGTCTTCTTCGGATTCATCGTCCTCGTCACTGCCTTCGTCATCAAAGGAGGCATCGGGCTGATCGTCGTCATCCTCGTCCTCTTCATCTTCGTCGCCATCTTCTTCAATGGCGCCCTCCGCCTCTTCCTCTTCCGGTTCCCCGGCCAGCGCGACGGGCAGCAACGGTTCTTCCTCTTCATCGTCCGGCAGGGCATCCAGATGATCTT
Source organism: uncultured Alphaproteobacteria bacterium (assembly GCA_934538895.1). Taxonomy (GTDB): domain Bacteria; phylum Pseudomonadota; class Alphaproteobacteria; order Micavibrionales; family Micavibrionaceae; genus Micavibrio_C. The sequence goes on along the minus strand of CAKTCH010000001.1, from coordinate 22,301 downwards.
CGCCGGTATCTTCCGCTTCGGAAACCACGCGGTTTTCACCGCCCACTTCCTCGACAGCGTCTTCGGCGTCGTCCTCTTCTTCGTGCGCGCCCTCTTCCTCGCGGTCTTCCTCTTCCTCTGCACGGCGGCGCGCTTCCATTTCCTCACGCTGCTCGGCCAGCAGGGCCTCGCGGTCGGAAATGGGAATGCGGAAATAATCGGGATGGATTTCGGAGAAAGGCAGGAAGCCGTGGCGGTTGCCGCCGAAATTCACGAAAGCCGCCTGTAGCGAGGGCTCGACCCGGGTGACTTTGGCGAGATAGATGCTGCCTTTCAGCTGGCGGCGCATTTTGCTTTCGTAATCGAAATCGTTAAGGCGGTTGCCGTCAACGACCGCCACACGCGTTTCTTCGGCATGTGTGGCGTCAATAAGCATACGTTTTGTCATGGTTATCTCCTGACAGATAGGCGCAATGCAGCCGTCAATCCGTCAGCGACATACGGAAGTGCGGCGCAAAGCGCGCGCTTTTAAAAGAAAGGAAGGCCCTGTAGCCCGGCTTTGGAATTCACTAAAAAAGGGAGAAGTTCATCGCAACGGTTAAAAAACTGCGGTCTAAACCAGCTACTCCCGGTCCTGTTGTCAAAGCCGAAACAGGTACCTCGTCACCGTTGCTGCTAGCGAAACTCTTTCGATATTAACTATGCTAAAGCTTCAACGGGTCGCTGAACGTGACAATACATATATATACCCCCCCGCACAATGAAAAAAGAACGGCTTACCCTCAAATCCCCCTGGAAATAACCCGCAGGAATCCGGGCTTTTATACCTTTTCCCCCTTGCAAGCCGCGGCCCGATCTCCTTTAATAAGTATAGGGTTTCATAAAAAGACGAAGTACACGGGTTCGCTGCTTGCATTCATTTTTCAGAATAATAATTTTTGTTGCCGTCCTCACCCTTGTGGGACTCTGGACCGGACAGGCGTGGGCTTTTTCCGTCAATGACGTCCGCTTCGGCGCGCACCCCGACAAGGTGCGCATGGTCGTCGATCTGAGCGAGGCAAAACCCTTTCGCGCCTATGCCATGCAGGACCCATGGCGCATAGTCATCGATATGCCGTCCTTTGACTGGCGCGTCGGCGACGTCGGCGGAGCGGAGGGCGCCACCGTCAAATCCATCCGCCAGGGCGCCTTGCAGCCGGGCATCAGCCGCATCGTCATCGACTTCCAGCACCCGGTCAAAATCAACGGCGCCTTTATCCTGCCGCGCGATGCCGCCAACAACAGGCCCGACCGGCTGGTCATAGACTTCCAGCGCACCAGCGCCGAAACCTTCGCCAGCACCGGTGGCCGGATTTTCGGCAAGCTGCAGGTCCCCGGCAATAGCGCCGCAAACGCCGCCCCGGAACGCAATACCGTGGCCGTAGCGCTGCCCGAACCGCAGGCAGTCAAACAGGCCGTTGCGGAAACCGCCGCGATCGTGCCCCCCCGGAAACCTGTACCTGACACACCTTTAAAAGCGCCGGTGAGCGGCAGGAAACCCCTGATCGTCATCGATCCCGGCCATGGCGGCGTCGACCCCGGCGCGCTGGGCGCGAATGGCGTCTATGAAAAGCAGATCACGCTCAACATGGCCAAGGCGCTGAAACAGGAACTGGAGGCCACGGGCCGTTACCGCGTATTGCTGACCCGTGAACGCGATACCTATCTGAAGCTTTTCAAGCGCGTGGAGTTCGCGCGCATGAATCATGCCGACCTGTTCATTTCGCTGCACGCCGACTCGATCGGTAAATCGAATGTGCGGGGCGCTTCGATCTACACCCTCTCCGACAAGGCGTCGGACGAGCAGACTGCGCTGCTGGCCGACCGCGAAAACCGCGCCGACCTGATCGCGGGCATGGATCTCGATACCAGCGACGAACAAGTCGCCACCATTCTGGTTGACCTGACCATGCGCGACACCATGAACCAGTCGAAATTTTTTGCCAATAAGCTGGTCGGTCACATGGATAGCGGCAACATCAAAATGTTGGAAAATCCGCACCGTTACGCGGGCTTCGCCGTGCTGAAAGCACCGGACATCCCCTCGGTCCTGATCGAGATGGGCTTTATGTCCAATCCACGGGAAGCCGAGCAGCTGAATAAAGCCGAATACCGTCGTACGCTGGCAAAGACGCTGGTGAAGGGGATCGACAATTATTTCGCCAGGCTTGCGCAAATGCAACGCACCTGATAAATCTATTATGAATAATCACCTCACAAGCCTTTGATTAATACACGAAATATTCAAATTGTGACTTTATTCTCGCCACAACTCGTGTATATATGTCTGTGCTTCGCGATCAGATGAAAGCGAATCACTTTTGTTATTAACCCTCTAGCGCTAATTTTGAGGAAATACGACCATGAAAAAAGTTCTGTCTGTATGCCTGCTGGGCACAGCTCTGGCTCTGTCTGCTTGTGCAAGCAACGAGCGTAACGCTGACTACTCCTACGAAACAGCTGCTCCTTACACAGAGAGCCGCACAGTAGGTGCAAAAGAAGTCCGCCAGGAGCCGCGCGTTTTCGAACAACGCGTTCGCAAGTAATTTCAGGCCTGACGGCCTCATTACAAGAAACTGCCCGGCCGATATCAGCCGGGCAGTTTTCTTTTACGCATTTTGTAGTACACTGAACGGCATGATACTGAACATCGTCAAAATCACCCTGTTCCTGATCGTGAATGCCGCCGGCTTTTTCACGGTATCGACCGTATACGTGCTGGCCACGAAATTCGGCGTCATGCCGAACACCGACGAATACGCGGAGACGGCGCATATGATGTTCTTCCGCATCGGCCCATTCGTATGGCCGGTGGCGGCGTTATTCAGTATCGGCTATTTCTTCGCTTCAAGAGACGTAAGGCCCTGGCTGCTGCTGGCGCCGATATACGTGCCGGCGCTCTACACGATCGGTATTATCGCGTATTTCCATTTCTTCTACGCCTAGGACCTATCGGAACCGCCGGACTTGCCGCTGACTGCCGCTGCCGCGGGCTTGTGCGCGACCACAACCGGATAACCGGGGCGTTCGCGAATGACCTTGCGCACCGTGCCCCAATCGACGAACGGCGCATATTCACCGGCGGCGCGCACGATGGCGGCCATGTCTTCGTCCGTCATTTCATAGTGCGGCAAACCGCCCTCGTTCTCGATCTTGTTCGCTTGCGCCAGCGACGAATGCGCCTCGACATAAAGGCGGTCGTCGATCCACGCCACCTTGACCGGCTGATCGACGACAGTGACCGCCGTGCCTACGGCGATCTGCGGATAAAGTTTGGCGATATCTTCCGGATACATGCGGATGCAGCCGCTGCTGGCGCGGCGCCCGACGCCGTAAGGCTTGTTGGTGCCATGAATACGGTATTCAGGCCAGCCCAGATAAAGAGCGTGATCGCCCAGCGGATTATCAGGCCCCGCCGGCACGACTTCCGGCAGGCTCGGATCTTCCTTGCGCATCCGCGCAGTCGGACGCCATACCGGCTTTTCACGCTTGTTCACGACGGATGTGGTGCCGATCGGCGTTTCCAGCCCCTCGCGACCGATCCCGAGCGGCGCCGAGAAAGGCGGCTGCCCCGGTTTGATATAAGCGTAAATGCGCATCTCCGGCAGGTTCACGACAATACCCTCGCGCGGCCCCGCCGGCAGGATATGCATCGCCGGAACATTGATCTTGGTACCCGCGCCCGGCATCCACGGATCGACATCGGGATTGGCCGCGCGCAGTTCGACGAAACCGACATCATATTGGCGCGCAAGATCCACCAGCGTGTCTTCATATTTTGCCACATGGGTCAGCATCTTGCCGACATGGGTGCCGCTATAGAAGATTTTATCGGGCTTCGCCACACCCGGCGACTGCATAGCCTTGGCCGGTTTTGGCGGCGGGCGCAGCGTTTCCTCGTCGTCCTTTTGCGCTGCCGCGGCGGTAAGCGACCACAGCGCGCAAACCGACAGCAACGATAAAACCATCGCCGTGCGTCTGAAACCATGTGTTTTTTGCGCTATGTTCCCGAGCATCGTTCAAGCCGCCTTCTTCATTTTCGTTTCGAGTTGCAGGGCTACTTTATCCATGAAATCCTCGGTCGTGAGCCATGCCTGCTTTTCGCCGACCAGCAGGGCCAGATCCTTGGTCATATGGCCGTTTTCAACGGTTTCGACACAGGCCGCCTCCAGATCCTGCGCGAAATCGATAACGCGCTGGTTCTTATCAAACTGGCCGCGATACTGCAAGCCGCGCGTCCAGGCGAAGATGGAGGCGATCGGGTTGGTCGAGGTCTTCTCGCCTCTCTGCCACTGGCGGTAATGGCGCGTCACCGTGCCGTGCGCCGCTTCCGCTTCCACGCATTTGCCGTCCGGGGTCAGCAGCACCGAAGTCATCAGGCCGAGAGAACCGAAACCCTGCGCCACCACGTCGGACTGCACGTCGCCGTCATAATTCTTGCAGGCCCAGACGAACGCGCCCGCAGACTTGATCGCGAACGCCACCATGTCGTCGATCAGGCGATGCTCGTACCACAGCTTGCGCGCCTCGAAGGCGGTCTTGAAAGACTCATCGTAAACGCGCTGGAATATCTCGATGAACTTGCCGTCATACTGTTTGAGGATGGTGTTCTTGGTCGACATGTAAAGCGGATAATTGCGCGCCAGCGCATAGTTGAAACAGGCGCGCGCGAATCCTTCGATAGACTCGTCGACGTTATACATGCCCATTGCCACGCCAGGACCTTTGAAGTCGAACACTTCGAACGTTTGCGCCGCGCCGCCGTCGGCAGGCTGGTAACTGAGCGTCAGCTTGCCGGGGCCGGGCACCTTGATGTCGGTGGCCTTGTACTGGTCGCCAAAAGCATGACGACCGATCACGATCGGCGACGTCCAGCCCGGCACGTAACGCGGCACGTTCTTGCAGATAATCGGCTCGCGGAACACCGTGCCGTCGAGAATATTGCGGATGGTGCCGTTCGGCGACTTCCACATCTTTTTCAGCTTGAATTCCTCGACGCGTTTTTCATCCGGCGTAATGGTGGCGCATTTGACGCCGACGCCATATTGCTTGATCGCATGGGCGGCATCCACAGTCACCTGATCGGCGGTGGCGTCGCGGTTTTCGATGGAGAGGTCGAAATACTTAAGATCGATATCCAGGTGCGGCAGGATCAGGCGTTCCTTGATCATCGCCCAGATAATGCGCGTCATTTCATCGCCATCGATTTCAACGATCGGATTATCAACCTTGATTTTAGTCATAAGACTCTCCCGGAAGCTGTTTTTAACTGGCGCTTATCCTAATGAAGGACGGGGGAAATATAAAGCGCGAATGGGGAAATTGTATGGCTAAAAACCGGATTACAGGGCAGGCGGCATCAGGGCCGCGATTTCCGCTTCCAGCCGCTCATAGGCGCGCATGAACAGGCCGCTTTTAACCAGTTGCCCCTTCCCGGTTTTATAAACCTCGTACATGCTGGCCCGCGGCCCCACATGGCGCACGACGAAAGTCAGATAAGGCTCATACCGGGTAATGAAATAGCTGACGGTGCAGGTCCCCTCGTCGAAATCGACGTCCACCGCCATATCCAGCAAAGCCTTGGCCGAACCCGCCCGGCTGAACAAACCCGCCAGAAGCCGGAATTCGGCATTCCTGAACCCGGAACGGGCGCGGAATTTATTGAAATCAGGATTGTCGATGACCTGAAAAACCATGCCCCAGTATAACATAAAATACTGTTCCGGGAACAAAGTCGGATGCCATCGCACGACAGGGCGGTATGGACGTTAACGATCACAATGTTTTATCTAAAATATTGACCAGCCTTCATATTATTTATAATGTCCCGTTTATCTGAAAAGACTGGGCTTCAAAACCCACATATTCGCGGTTGGCATCAACCGTTAGCATGATGCCGTTCCCAAAAGAATAGCATCGCACGATGCCGCTTCTCGGTTCTTGACCGGGTGGCGGTGGCGTATGTCCAGCGCTTCGGCGTAAAGGCTGCTGCGCCGTTACGAATATGACGGTTTTGAACACCCGGTCGCCAGAGAATTGTCTTTGGCGACTTTTCTTTAGGGGTTGGAACCGTGACGAGAGCGATTGATTGCGCATATATCGGCTACGGCAAGGCAAGCGGAAAATTTCATGTACATGAGCAGCTTTATCCCGAGTCGAGAGGATATGTCGTTCATGAATTTGATAGTGAGGGCGAGGCACTAACGTGGCTGAAAAATTTAATTTAGGGCTTCCCTGCAAATAAAGCGTATCCCTCAATATTAAGGTTTTCGCGCTCAACTACAGATTCCTGACGGTATCGTATTGGAATATTTTTCAGGATTCTGGCATATTTCCAAGCCACCACTTTGCGCCATGATTATCGGTAAAATAAAAGACCTGCCGCCTGCGACCATAGCGGCCCTCCTCCCGCTCGCGCCCGGCATGATGGAAACGATACCGTCCGTTTCCATTTAATCCCAAAAATTCCTGAATAATTTCAAATCCGTTACACGATCTTTTGATTCAATATTCTTATTTTTCCGGCCCCTGAATTTATGGCCACAGCCGCAATCGTCCCGGCTTTTTACAAAACACAGCTCCCTGCCCCATAACCGCACGTATCCGGATTATGAATAAACCATCCCCATCATGAAACTTTCAAAATATCCGCCTGAAAATCGCCGCACTTCGGGGCTTAAAGCTTGTTTCAACAATGGTTTTGGCTATGATAGCCGCCATATTCAGCATTATTCCATAAGCATGTAAGAAAGAACGGAAAATGGCCTCTGACCAGAACCTGATCCTTGAGATCGAAGAAGCTCTCAAGCGCGAAAAAACCGAGAAGATTTTCAGGGAATACGGCCCCTATATTCTGGCGGGCGCGCTGCTGGCCGTCCTGTTTACAGGGATCATCAGCGGTTACCGCCACTGGGAAGCGCGCGCCAATGCCGAAAATACCGCTCTGCTGATGCAGGCCCTGACCCAGCAGGACCAGGCGACCGCGCTGGAGAAAGTCGCCCCGGAACTGCGCGCAGGCCCGCGCGCCATCGCCCGGATGACCGCCGCCGGCGTTCTGGTATCGCAGGACAAAACGGCGGAAGCCAAAGCGCTTTACACCAGCATAGCCGCGGACAAGGCGCTGCCCGCGATTTACCGCGATCTCGCGACGCTGATGGCTGTGCGCCTGACGCTCTCGGGCGATGCGAAGGGCGCGGACGCCGACAGCCTGCTCGCACAATTGCAACCGCTGCTGAACGGCAAAAAGAACCCGTGGCGCAGCCAGGCCCTGATCGAGGCCGCCCTGATAAACGCCCACCTGAAAAATGATTATGCCGCGGCCCGCGCGCAGCTGGCCTCGGTTCTGGCCGACGCCGCCGGACTGCCGCCCTCGGTCGTGACGCGCGCCCGCGCTCTGGATCAGGTATTCAGCCAGAAAATCAGCGCCGCAGATGCGGCCATGCCGCAAACCCCCGACGCAGAAGGCTAAGTTACGATGAAAATCCGCCGCCTGATTCTCTCCGCCTGTATACTGGTGCCGTTCGCCCTTACAGCCTGTTCCGGCGACGACGATAAAGCGCCGCTGCCCGGCGAGCGCATTTCGATCCTGGAATTGCAGCGCAGGCTGGAACCGGACGATGCCGCACTTTCCGCGCAGGGATTCGTTACCCCCAACGCATGGAAGAACGAATTCTGGCCACAGGCCGGCGGCTACCCCAACCATACCATGCAGCATCTAAGCCTGAACGAAGGCCCGCTGACGAAAGTCTGGAGCGCCAGCATCGGCAAGGGCACGCAGAAAAACCTGCCGCTGATTACTCAGCCGATCGTGGTGGATGGCCGCGTCTTCACGCTCGACACGGAAAACGAACTGGCGGCCTTCGACGTGAAAACCGGCAACCGCGTCTGGACACGCTATGTCGGCAGCGAACGCGAGGAAGACGAAGTCATCACCGGCGGCGTCGCCTATTCCCGGGGCCAGCTTTACGTCACCAACGGCTATAACGAGATTCTGCTGCTGAACCCGCAGGACGGCAAGATCGTATGGCGCCGCAAGCTGCCCTCCGCTTCGCGGGCCGCGCCAACCATTTCCGACGACCGCGTTTTTGTCACCACGCTGGATAACAAGATACTGGCCCTGAATGCGGCGGACGGTTCCCTGCTGTGGGATTATGCCGGAATCAGCGGCGGCGCCGGTCTGGTCGGCTCCGCCAGCCCCGCCGCCAGCCGCGATATCGTACTGCCGGTATTTTCTTCGGGTGAAATCTTTGCCCTGCGCGTTGAAAACGGTTCCGCCGCCTGGGGCGACAACCTTGCCGGCATTCGCGCCGCCAGCGGCCTGAGCGGCATCTCCGACATCCGCGCCCTGCCCGTGATCGATAAGGGGGTTGTGGTCGCCGTCAGCTTCGGCAACCGCATGGTCGCGCTTGATGAACGCACCGGCAACCGTATCTGGCAACGCGATATCGGCGGCGCCGAAATGCCGTGGATCGCGGGTAATTATATTTTCGTCGTCACCAACGACAGCGAGCTTGTCGGCATGGGCCGCGATAACGGCCTGATCCGCTGGGTGCGTCCGCTGCCGAAATTCCGGAACCCGGAAAAACGCACAGGCCCGATCTACTGGAGCGGCCCCGTGCTGGCCGGCAACCGCCTGATCGTCGCGGGTAGCGACGGCGGCGTGCTGGAAGTCAACCCGGAAACCGGCGACGTCATCCGCAGTTGGGGTTCGGGCCTGTCCGTCAGCATAAGCCCGGTCGTCGCGGGCGATATGCTTTACCTGCTGGGTGATAACGGCACGCTCGTAGCCTATAAATAATAAGGAATCACATGTTCACGCTTGCCATCGTAGGCCGCCCGAATGTCGGCAAATCGACGCTGTTCAACCGTCTGGCCGGCAAGAAGCTCGCCATCGTCGACGACATGCCCGGCGTCACGCGTGACTGGCGCGACGCCGAGGCGCAACTGTTCGACCGCCGCCTGCGCATTATCGATACCGCGGGCCTGGAGGAAAGCTTCGACGACAGCATTCCCGCCCGGATGCGCCAGCAAACCGAAGCCGCGCTGAAACAGGCCGACGCGATCCTGTTCCTGATCGATGGCCGCGAGGGCGTGACGCCGATGGACGAACATTTCGCCCAATGGCTGCGCCGCCAGAAAAAACCCATCATCCTCGGCGCGAACAAATGCGAGAACGAACGCGCCACTATCAGCGGGCTGGGCGAAGCCTACGCGCTGGGCTTTGGCGATCCGGTGCCCCTGTCCGCCGAGCATAACGAGGGCCTCGATAACCTTTACTACGCCCTGCAAGCGCACTTCCCCGAGGAAGAAGAAATCGAGGAAGAAGCCCCCGAGCGCGAAGTCACCCTGACCGACGCGGCACTCGATGAAATCGAAGGCATGGAAGATTTCGATTTTACCGCGCTGTTGCCCCCTGAAAATCCCGACGAGATCAAATCGATCAAGATCGCCATCGTCGGTCGCCCCAATGCTGGCAAATCCACCTTGTTGAACGCGCTGGTCGGTGAACAGCGTTCCATGACCGGCCCGGAAGCGGGTATCACCCGCGACGCCATCACCGTGCAGTGGGAGCATAAAGGCGTCCCCGTGCGTCTGGTCGATACCGCCGGGATGCGCAGGAAAGCGAGTATCACGAACCATATCGAAAAGATGTCGGTGGACGATTCCCTGCGCGCCATTCGCCTCGCGCAGGTTGTCGTGCTGGTGCTGGACGCCGATCTCGGCATGGAGAAACAGGATCAGACCATTGCCGACCTCGTGCTGCGCGAAGGCCGCGCACTGGTGCTGGCGCTCAACAAGTGGGACCTGATCGCGGATAAGGAAAAATATCTAAAGACCTTCCGCGAAGAGATCGTCCACGATCTCGGGCAGGTGCCGGACGTGCCGTTCGTCACGCTCTCCGCCGTGCGCGGCGCGAACGTGCAGCGCGTGCTGGACGTCGTGCTGGAAACACATGAAATCTGGAACAAGCGTGTAAAAACCGCCGCCATGAACCGCTGGATCGCAAGCATGGAAAGCCAGAACCCGCCGCCGCTGGTGGGGGGCCGCACCAACCGCCTGCGCTATATCACACAGATCAAGGGCCGCCCGCCGACATTCGCGTTGTGGGTTTCCTACCCGCATGAACTCCCCGATAGTTACAAGCGTTATCTCATCAACGGGCTGCGCCGCGACTTCGGAATGCCGGGCGTGCCCATCCGCCTGCTGATGCGCACCAGCAAGAATCCGTACGTGAAAGGCTAGTGAAGGAAGATCATGGATAAGACCGACATCGACAAGGAAATGCTGTTTCTCGAAAAACATATTGACGCCTTTGTCGCGCTGGGCATGGATCTGATCTTCGCCATTCTCATTCTGGCCGCGGGCTGGATCATCGGCCGCTGGATCAGCAGCCGCATTCGCAAGATCAAACGTCTCGACGCCACGCTGGCGGATTTTCTCTCCGGCCTCGCCCGCTACTCGGTCATGGGCGTGGCGCTGGTAATGATGCTGAGCGAGTTCGGCGTACAGACCGCCAGCCTGCTGGCCGTGATGGGCGCGGCAGGTCTGGCCATCGGCCTCGCGCTCCAAGGCACCCTCAGTAATGTCGCGGCGGGCGTGATGCTGCTGATCCTGCGCCCGTTCAAGCTGGGCGATTACATCACGGTGAATAACGGCATCGGCGGCACGGTGAAATCACTGGGCCTGTTCGGCACTGAACTGGCCGCCGCCGACAATGTTTACATCTTCGTGCCCAATGGGCAGATCTGGGGCAATAATATCGCCAACTACAGCCGCAACCTGCAACGCCGTCAGGATATTCTGGTCGGCATTTCCTATGACGATGACATCGCCAAGGCCTTTGGCGTCATTCAAGATGTTTTAGACCGCGACCCGCGCATCCTCAAGACAGAAGACAAGAGGCCGCAAGTCGTGGCTGATAAAATGGCTGATTTCTCAATCAATCTGATCATTCGTTTTTGGTCGAATAATAAAGATTATTGGGCACTGCGCTGGGACATGACCAAAGCGGTCAAGGAAGCACTCGATCAAGCCGGGATCAACATCCCGTATCCAGTGCAAACGCAAGTCAATATGAAAGACATCGAGAAAAAACGTCAGGAAACCAGAGCCTAGCAACACCCGATAGTGCGAAAAATTCTAAGGGGCAGGCGTTGATGCGGGCGGGTTTTTCTCGTTATACTCGCGCATGACTTCAGCAACAAGCTCACGACCTTCGCGGGCACGGCGGCCGCCTACGCTATAAGCTATCGCCGCAGTACTGAACGCTATAAGGCAAGAGCAAAGCGCCCAGGTTGCGCCCGTATTCTGCGCCGCAGATTTACCCGCAAACTCAATACCGCGCAAAACCGCTGTCACCATATTCATATGCCCAAAAGCGCTCCAGCCCTTTTCGGTAGAGGTAGCAAAGCGCGTGGTCAGAAGCGTGACGCCTTCACGCGCGTCACGTGCAGCCATTTTGAAATGGCTTCCTAAACGGGAGAATGAAGATTTTTTTTCGCTCATAACCCTGTTTTAACATACCACATGCTCAAAACACAAGATTTTATAGATTTAAATTTATAAACAGATACTTAATGAATAACATCTGTTTCATCAACGCGGTAAACACCGCCATGAGCACTACACGATGCGGCTGCCAGTTGCAGGAATAAAGGCACCGTATCTTCTGGATTTTTCGGCCTGGCCGGGTCTTCACCGGGATAGGCTTTCGCGCGCATCGCCGTGCGTGTCGCACCGGGATCAATCAAGTTCACGCGCACATTCGTCGTCACCGTCTCAGCGGCATAAACTTTCGCCAGAGATTCAAGCGCCGCTTTTGACACGGCATAAGCCCCCCAATAAGCGCGCGGCGTATGCGCCAGCGAGCTGGATACCATGATCACGCGCCCTGCATCAGACGCACGCAGCAGCGGATCAAGCGTACGGATCAGACGGAAATTCGCATTCACGTTCAAATCCATCACGCGTTGCCATTCCTTGGCATCGACATGACCCAGCGGGGTGAGAGAGCCAAGCATCCCGGCATTCCCGACGGCAATATCCAGACGGCCAAATTTTTCGGCAATCGCCGGGCCCATGACATCGACCTTATCGAGATCAAGCATATTGAGCGGCATAATCGTAGCCTTACCGCCCGCGGCCTGAATGGCATCATCCACCTCCTCAAGCGCGCCCATGGTACGCGCGGTCAAAATGACATGCGCCCCCGCTTTCGCGTAAGCTTTTGCCACCGCCGCGCCAATACCGCGCGAAGCACCCGTCACAAGGGCGACACGCCCGCTCAGGTCAATATTTCTTATATCTGCCATGTTCGCTGCTTTAAGTTCTTCGGGAGGCGCGCTCGCGCAGATCCGTGACGCGCGCGCCCGCGCAATTAGAGGTATTATCGGTCAGCGCCACCGGGTAATCCCCGGTGAAACACGCATCACAGAAACCGGGATTCCTGTCATCCCGCCCCTCTTTGCCCATCGCTTTATAGAGCGAGGGAATGGAAATATAAGCCAGCGAATCGACGCCGATATAGTCACGGATTTCCTCGACGCTCATGCGGTGCGCCAGCAGCGCTTCCGTGGAAGGCGTATCGATCCCGTAAAAGCAGCTATGGGCCGTCGGCGGGCTGGAGATGCGCATATGCACCGCGCGCGCGCCCGCCGCGCGCAGCATCTCGACGATCTTTTTCGAGGTCGTGCCGCGCACGATGGAGTCATCGACGAGAACGACGCTCTTGCCCTCGATATAGGCGCGATTGGCATTATGCTTGAGCTTCACGCCGAGATGACGGATCTGGTCGGTCGGCTCGATAAAGGTACGGCCCACGTAATGATTGCGGATGATGCCCAGTTCGAACGGCAGGCCGCTGGCCTCGGCATAACCGATGGCTGCCGGTACGCCGCTGTCAGGGACCGGCACCACGACATCGGCCCCCGCGGCGGGCGCCTCGCGCGCCAGTTCGGCGCCGATTTTCTTGCGCGCATCGTAAACTGAACGCCCTTCCAGCGCGCTGTCGGGCCGCGCGAAATAAATATATTCGAAAACGCAGAAGCGGGAATCATGCTTCTCGAACGGATGGGAGCTGCGGATGCCCTTGCCATCGATGACGACCATTTCCCCGTGCGCGATATCGCGCACGAAATCGGCGCCGATAATATCCAGCGCGCACGTCTCGGACGCGAGTATGTGCGCCGTTCCCAGACGCCCCAGCACCAGCGGGCGGAAGCCCATCGGATCACGCACGCCGATTATCTGATCGCGGGCGCACGCCACCAGCGAATAAGCACCCTCGACGGTTTTCAGTGCTTCGATCATGCGCTCTTCGACGCTCTTTCGCGGCGAAACCGCCATCAGATGGAGAATCGTTTCCGTATCTGTCGTGGACTGGAACAACGCCCCGCGCGCGACCAGATCCATGCGGATCGTATGCGCGTTGGTAAGATTGCCGTTATGCGCGATAGCGAAGCCGCCGAAAGACAGGTCGGCGAAAAGCGGCTGGATGTTGCGTATGCTGCCTTCGCCCGTGGTGGCATAACGGTTATGGCCGATAGCCATATGCCCTTTCAGGCGACTGATCGTCTCGGCCTCGCCAAAGGCTTTGTCGACGAGCCCCAGCGCCCTGTGGGCGTAGAAATCGGTACCGTCATGGCTGACGATGCCGGTAGCTTCCTGGCCGCGATGCTGAAGCGCATGAAGCCCGAGGGCGGTCAGGGCGGCGGCATCGTCATGCCCGAAGATCGCGAAGACGCCGCACTCTTCTTTCAGCTTGTCGTCATCAAGGATATTGTCGTCGCTACTCATTGACTCTCATCGCCGGCGAGGCCGGTGCTTTCAGGGGAGGCTGCGCGGGGACATCCGCCTGCTCTTCAATCAGTTCCTGCATGTCCTGACGCTCGCCATATCCATAACCCTCTTCTTGTGGTTTTGTCACGGTTTTATTCTCTCCGTCACCATCGAGATCCCCCTTGAGCAGGTCGAGATCCTTCAGCTTGTCGCGCGTGGCCCTGGTCAGCTCGTTGGCCTTGTCGCCCACATTCGACGAATGGGTGTTTTTCACCGAGTCCGGCAGGAATTCCGCCAGCCATGCCGAGGTTTGCTCGATATAGACGATCAGGCGGCTATCCTTGAACCAGTCCTTGCGGGTATCTCCCTCAAACAGAAGATAGGGCAGCAGGTAGAGCACGGCCAGTACCAGCACCCCCCGGGCGATGCCGAAAATCACCCCCAGCGTGCGGTCGATCGCCCCCAGCCCGATAGTGCGCGCCCACCCCGCCAGCAAATTGCTGACCACGGAGAGGATAATCACCACCACAAGGAAGATCGAACCATAGGCCAGCACATCGGCGACGATGGTGTAAGGCACCACGCCCAGCATCAATTGCGGTTCTTCAGCCTTCGGATCGACGCCGATCCACTCACTCATCAGCGGCACGAGTTCCCGGCCAAAAGCCAGCGCCGCCGCCAGCCCGCCAACAACGCCCAGAATAGTCAGAACCTCGCGGATAAAACCGCGCAGAAAGGCGAAAACGGCGGAAACGAACAGGACGCCCAGAATGACGAGATCGAAAAACATGGAATAGCGGATACCGGATAATTAAAACAACAGCCGGAATGTAGCAGATCGCTGCGGATGGGAACAGACCTTATCAAGCGGGCCCCATGCTCTTTTTCTTAAAAAGCGCTTATTTATCAGCACGTTCATAAAAAACGCCCGTTAAGCCCCCTTCAGTTGACAATACTGGATATTTTCCATACGGATAACCTTATCGCAATGCTCCTTAATAATATGGATATGGATATGAACCCGATAAAGGCGTTAAAGGATTACTTTAGTGAATCCGCCCGTGCCTGCCGCAGGCTGGATAGCCTGCGGGTGACCGCACAGGCCTGCCTCTCGCACCCGCCATGCGCGCCTGTCACCAGCTTGATTTCACAATGCACGGATATGGCGGCCCGCTTCGGCCATTTGCAGGAGGTGGCGGACACCCTGACCGACATCGCCCAATCCGTACAAAACCGGCTGCCGCCGGATGATCGTCAGGCAAGCCAGTTGGCAGCGGAGATCGCCAGCGCCGCCGCCCGCATGAGAGACGAACAAAGCGAAGAAGCGGATGCCTGGGAACATTATGAACCAGAGCATTACAAAGATGAGATCGCCTTGTGGCGCCAAAAGGAAAGCAGGCAAGACAAAATACGCGGCGCACTGACCAGACAGATGGCAGATATATGGCTTTCCAGTATGCGCGCGGGTTTTCAGCAAGACATGCGGCAGAATAAATCTGCCCCGGAATATTTCTCCAGAACCCTATTGATCTATAATGTGCAGGCCTCTTCAACCCTTCTGAAAACGGCAAGCTTCTGGATGCGAAGGGCAAGCGGCACATTTATCGACGAACTGAATCAGAAATACGAATATCCCGCTACGAAAAAGGAACGCATATCCACGCCCTGCCCTTGAGAAATCGCCGGCTCAGGCGATCGCCCGGCGCGGCCCACCCTCATCCCGCAGCAAATCGGCCAGATCCTGCAAATGCGTCAGTTCGCTGACCGCCAGCGGATCGGGCTTCTTGCCCTCTTTCACCACTTTCCGGCGCGGGATCATCGCCTTTCCGAACCCCAGCTTCGAGGCTTCCTTCATCCGCACATCCGGCTGCGACACCTGACGCACTTCGCCCGCAAGGCCGATTTCACCGAAGAAAATCGCATCCGCCGGGGCCGCTACATTATTGAGCGCCGAAATCAGCGCCGCCGCCACCGCCAGATCCGCCGCCGGTTCGTTGATGCGAATGCCGCCCGCGATATTCAAATAAACGTCACATCCCGAAAATTGCAGCCCCACGCGTGTTTCCAGCACCGCCAGCACCATCGACAGGCGCCCCGAATCATACCCGATCACCGCGCGGCGCGGCGTACCCAGCGGCGAAACCGAAACCAGCGCCTGCACCTCGACCAGCACCGGGCGCGTTCCCTCAAGCGCCGCCAGCACCACGCTGCCCGTGACATCCGGCTGGCGCTGGGCGAGGAACAAAGCCGAAGGATTGGCCACTTCCACCAGCCCTTCCTGCGCCATTTCAAACACGCCGATTTCGTCAGTCGGGCCGAAACGGTTTTTCACCGCGCGCAGGATGCGGAACTGGTGACTGCGGTCGCCCTCGAAATAAAGAACGGTATCGACGAGATGTTCCAGTACGCGCGGCCCCGCGATCTGGCCGTCCTTGGTCACATGCCCCACGAATAGCACAATGATGTTGCGCTTTTTCGCCACGCGAATGATTTCCTGCGCCGATGTCCGCACCTGCGTCACCGTGCCGGGTGCGCTATCGACGTTATCGACATAAACGGTCTGTATCGAGTCCACCACCAGCAAATCGATATGCCTGCCGCCGTCCTCCATCGTCGCCACGATGTCACGCACATTGGTCGCCGAGGCCAGTTCGACCGGAGAATCCGCCAGCCCCAGACGATCGGCGCGCAGCCGCACCTGATCGACCGCTTCCTCGCCCGACACATAAACGCAACGCGCATTCTTTTTACTGAGCGCGCAAACCACCTGTAACAACAGCGTCGATTTACCGATCCCCGGATCGCCGCCGATCAAAAGTGCCGACCCCGGCACCACCCCGCCCCCGGTCACGCGGTCGAATTCGGCAATCCCCGTCACAAGGCGCGGCAGCCGTTCATGGCTCTGCCCGCTAAGATCCACCAGTTCCAGCGCGCGCCCCTTCCTGGCCCCCATGCCCTTCGGCACCGTAACCTCGATCTTCTCCTCGGCGAACGTATTCCATTCATTACAGGAATCGCATTTCCCCGACCATTTGCCCGCCACCGTGCCGCAGGACTGACAGACATAGTTTTTTGTAGGTTTTGCCATGATGATTCGCTCTTGTTTCATCCTACACTAGAACAAAAAGAGAACATAGTCGATATGTGATAAGTATTTTCATCATATAAATAGGTTAAAACAAAAATATACTTGTAATGAGTAAAATATAAGTCATACTAGAGTTGTTAACTCAGGTAGCAAGTGAGAAAAAATGCCTTTTGAAGCCCTCGCAGCAAAAATGGAGCGCCTCCTTACCAAGATTCATCAGCACGCGCCGCATGATGAGCTATATATTGAAGCGCTCCCCTTATTTAAAGAGCTCTATATTTTGGAAGATCGAAGCAAATCCAATCAAAGGTTGGATCTAAAGTATGATGCAGCAATCGAGTCCCATATCTCTAAGGCACAAAGAAAGCTCATGAAATGGGCACAAGATCAAGAAGCCATGCCTTCAAAAATTCTTGATGTATACTACTATCTTTTAAATGTTCAAAAAAGACCAGTGATAGACACTTCTCTTTTGGAGAAAACTTTTAAATCAATAAAAGAAGATGAACAGAATTTTCGTCAGAATTTTGACCAAATGAAAAATTTCTCTGAGAAAAATCATGCCAAGATTTTTGATGTCCAACCAAACGGATGCGTCAATATCTGGCCCCCTGTACGCCAATATGTCGAAAATTACTGGGATATATCGGCAATAAAAAATTTACCCCGTTTAAAATAGAACAAAAAAGCCCTTAGATTCTAAGCGCACTGCCGAAATGCAGTAGCTAAACGCCCTCACGCTGCAACGCCCATTTGAATTGCAGCGTATCGCTCTCCATCGTCGCGGAGACAACCAGCTGCTTGGTTTTGCGCAGGGCGTGGCCCTCGCCGAAATAGATACTGTTCTCAAGCGAGAGCTGGCCGCCCGTCAGGTAGAAACGCCAGCCGGAGCCACCCGCAAGGCGCAGCAAAGCTTCCTCGCCCTCGCGGATCAACGAAACCTGCACTTTCGGATGCAAATGGAAGCGCGCCGTCACCTGAATCGGCTTGTTGATGCCCACGGTACAAGTCAGGTTTTCCTCGCCGCGCAGGTCATGGCCTTCATGCCCCAGATACAGCCGGCGGCGGTGCGTGACGCCGTTCACGGGCACATAGCCGTCATGAACGGCATCGATCAATGTCGCATATAAACCTTCCTCGCGCGTCGAGGACACCATGCGCGGGCGGCGGCCCATATGGCCGTCGGCCTTGATCTCGCAGGCGTTGCGGTCGTCGAGCGTGATGCTGTTGTGGGCGCCCGTGCCGCGCAAGGCCGCGCGCCATTCTTCGTCCATCGGATGCGTACCGCAGGATACGAAGATACGTTCCTTGCCATAGATGAATTCGAACGCCAGCGGGCTGGCATGTGCAACGTCGTCATACGGCCAAGCGGGCGGCGCGCCGACATCCATCGTCATGACGCTGCGGCCCAATGTGACGCGCTCATAATCGCTGTGCGGCAGGTTGCGCAGCACTTTGCCGCGCGCGTTCGCCTGCGTCAGGATCGCGTCGGTGTAGGCGCTATCCAGTTCCTGCGTACCGTGGAAGGTAGTGAGTTTCTTGTCGGCATGGCGGAAAAAACGCATCGCCTGGGCCATGCGGTCGATCGTGTGTTCGATCTGTTCCGGCACCGGATAATCGCCCGCGCGCAGCGCCATGCGCACATCGACATAAACGCGCAGCGCCTCCAGCAACAAGGCCGGAGAACGGCTGATATGCCCGCCATCGCTGAGGATTTGTTTGCCGGTTTCGATCTCCAGCAAATCAAGCCCCTGCATCAGCCAGCTTTCATGGCCGGGAATGCTGATACCCGCCAGAATAAGGCCGCGAATACCCTGCAACAGCGGCAAGCCATACAACGTGCCCGGCAATGCCCGCGCGAGATGGCGCGATTGACGCAGCAGGGAATGGAAATAACGGTCCTGGAATTCCTCGTCGGCGCTGGCCCCGAAGAAGCCGTAAAGCATGATCCAGTTGGTCAGGCGCTGCCCGGCGATGTCGGCGCGCCAGACATGGGCGTCCCAGCCGCTGTAACGGTTTATCCAGTCTGCTATCAGGTCGCGCGCCTGCTGGCGGCCCTGATCGCCGCCCAATGCGCGTAAATCGCGCAGCCATTCAAAACCGTGCAGGTGATTGAGCCATGTCTGCGGAAGATGCTGCGATTCCCACAGGCGGCGGCAGATTTGCTTTTGCTGGCCTTCGAGCGTGAACGCGCCGCCGCACAGCAGCCGCCCGCGCGCCATGTCGCCCGGCCAGGGGTCGGCGGGGCTGACAATCAGGTCGTGAGGGATGTCGCTGCCGAGCGTCCAATTATAAAACGCCGTATTGAAAGCCGCGTGGCTGGCTTTCTGGCGCAGGTGGCGAAGAGCGGGTACGCGGGAAACCATCGGACGTTACAACCCCCGGATCGCGCTTATATGTTCAGCGTATTTCGCCGGGCCGTCCCTGAACACCGCCGTCCCGGCGACCAGCACATCGGCGCCCGCCCTGATGACTTCCCTTGCGGTTTCGGGATTGATGCCGCCATCGACCTCGAGATCGATGTGGCGATTCTGCGCTTTGATGCGTTCCGCCACATCGGCGATTTTATCCGCGAGCGGAATATAGGCTTGACCGCCGAATCCGGGATTGACCGTCATCACCAGCACGAGATCGACCAGATCCATGACGTGGTCGAGAACGTCCGTCGGCGTGCCGGGATTAAGCGCCAGGCCCGCCTTCCTGCCCAGCGCCCGAATGGCCTGCAACGTGCGATGGAAATGCGGGCCGGCTTCGGGATGGATAGTGATGATGTCCGCCCCGGCATGGGCGAACGCTTCGATAAAATTATCAGCCGGGGAAATCATCAAATGCACGTCGAAGATTTTCTTTGAATGCGGACGGATCGCCTTGACTACGCCGGGACCGATCGTCAGGTTCGGCACGTAATGGCCGTCCATCACGTCGACATGGATATAATCGGCGCCCGCCCGATCGATAGCCTGAATTTCCGCGCCCAGAGAGGCAAAGTCGGCGGACAGGATGGAAGGCGCAATACGGATTCCGGGAACGGATGACATTTATGAAAACTTCTGAGAGATATTCTGTGAAATTAAGCGGGGAACAGGGCGCATGAAACGTCCTGTGGATAAATATAGCATAACTGGAAAGTTAATTTCACCTTCGATTCACGAATTTTTTGAAAGATTTTTATAAGACCGCATAACAGCATCTAAACAGCGAACAAATCAATCCGATACCGGATAAGTCGTTTTATAGCACCTGCGCGGTAACCATGACGGCAGGTCAGCGCTTTTGCAGGCGGCAGATATAAAATCCATCCATGCCGCCCTGTATGCAATGACCTGTACCGGTATGATGGGGCAGGATACGTAAATCCCCCACGGGCGTCAGCGACGTTTCCATTCCCGCGACCTCCTGCGGCAGGATCGGGTAACGCACCATGCCGGGATGGTTACGCAGAAAATCCTCGATCCGGCGTTCGCCTTCATCCATTTGCAGCGAACAGGTGCAATAAATAAGCACGCCATGATGATCGAGCATACTGGTAGCGTGCGCCAGCAGGCGCGCCTGCAAATCGGAAAGCGCGTCGATATCCTGCGGCTTTTTCAAGTGCAGGACATCGGGATGGCGGCGGATCGTGCCCGTCGCCGAGCAAGGCGCGTCGAGCAGGATAAAATCGACCGGATGCGCATGACGCCAAGCCGTCGCGTCGGCGGCCACCACCCTGACGTTATCGTTCAGGCGGAGGCGCTTCATGTTTTCCTCAAGGCGGCGCAAGCGCCCGGCAGAGCGGTCGAGCGCGATCACCTGCGCCCCCGCCGCCGCCAGTTGCGCGGTCTTGCCGCCCGGCGCGGCGCAAAGATCGATCACGGTCTTGCCCCTGACCGCACCCAGCAGCCTGGCGGGCAGAGACGCCGATAAATCCTGCACCCACCACATGCCGTCGTGATAACCCGGCAGATCGGCGACCATGCCCCCCGCCGCGCGGCGCAACCCGCCCGTCGGCAGTATCGTCGCATCCAGCTGGCCGGCCCAGTATTTCAGCATGTCGTGATCCTTGACCGTGATGTCGAGCGGCGCTTCGGACAACGCCGCGTGCGCCAGCGCATCCGCCTCGTCAATGCCGTAATCGCGAATCCACAGTTCACGCAGCCATGCCGGAATGTTCAGCATCACTTCGTCCTGCGTGGCAATCAGATCGCGCCCTTCGCGGTCGAGGCGGCGCATGATCGCGTTCACGAACCCTTTCAGGCGCGGTATGTTCTTCTCTTCGGTCATGCGCACAGACGTATCGACGGCGGCATAAACCGGCACGTCCATAAAGAAGAGCTGGGTTACCCCAAGGCGCAATATATGATGGACCACAGGCGGGGACGGCGGCACGCCGCGTTCACTCATGGCGATGATTAAATGATCGACCTGCCCCAGGCGGCGCAGCGTCGTCGCCACCAGCATCCTCGTAAACGCGCGGTCCCGCGCCGACAGCAGCCGGAATGCCGCCGAAGAATCCAGCGCCTGATCCAGCGGCGTACGCTTGTCCAGCACATCGCCCAGCAGCGACAACGCCACAAGGCGCGCGGACAGCGCTTCACTGCGCGTATCGGGAGGGAACGAAGTCTGCATCAGCCTTGCGCGACCTTCCTCTTCTCGGCCAGTTCCGCTTTTATTTCTTCCTCAAGATCGCAACTATAGCCGATAATGGTCGTATATAACTGGCGCACCAGATCGGCGTCCAGCCCCTTGACGGCGGCGCGCACGGCGGCACGCTCGCGCACCTCGTTCACGCGGTCAGGCAGGACAGCCGGGATATCGTTTTCGAATTTGAAATGGCCGACCTCGCGGATAATCCCGACACGCGCGATCAGCAAATCGATGATCTGGTCATCAAGGGCATCTATGCGCTGGCGGAAAGGTTTCATAATTTCCATGGGAATACTCTTGCTTTTATATCTCTGGGGTGGATATTAAAGTCATGACACGGCAAAAGCAAAACCAGACTGAACCCGCACAGAAAAAACCGCAGATTCCCGCGGAAAACCCACCAGCAGCACCCACGGAAAAAGGCGGCCGCAAAGGCCCCGAACCGACGCGCTACGGCGACTGGGAACTTAACGGCAAGTGTGTGGATTTCTAAACCTTCATACACCATGGCAATATGGGGCTAACGTAATCTATTTCGTCTGCCCTTCTATCATAAACCATGGGCACGGGCTGAAAGATGGCCGTTCCGACCAGAGATATAGCGTCGGCAGGTGCGGATATATTTGCTGCGGCATACTATCTCCGTAAACAAAGAAGACATGGTCTTCATATTCCTTTTCAAGGAGCGGTTTTTCGACATCGCGCATCTCATAGTATTTATGGGCACCGAAAACTTTCTCGTTCCCGTTAAAATTATTAGTGGATTTTTCTTCCAGATTTTTATTGATAGATATCT